>NZ_JBIVMX010000005.1:0-190159 GCF_044753305.1 Pseudomonas sp. NPDC088429
CGGGGAGTCGGCAAACTGACTTTGTTCCGGAGTTGTCTGAATGGGGGAACCCAGCCATCATAAGATGGTTATCTTGTACTGAATACATAGGTGCAAGAGGCGAACCAGGGGAACTGAAACATCTAAGTACCCTGAGGAAAAGAAATCAACCGAGATTCCCTTAGTAGTGGCGAGCGAACGGGGACCAGCCCTTAAGTGGCTTTGAGATTAGCGGAACGCTCTGGAAAGTGCGGCCATAGTGGGTGATAGCCCTGTACGCGAAAATCTCTTGGTCATGAAATCGAGTAGGACGGAGCACGAGAAACTTTGTCTGAATATGGGGGGACCATCCTCCAAGGCTAAATACTACTGACTGACCGATAGTGAACTAGTACCGTGAGGGAAAGGCGAAAAGAACCCCGGAGAGGGGAGTGAAATAGATCCTGAAACCGTATGCGTACAAGCAGTGGGAGCAGACTTTGTTCTGTGACTGCGTACCTTTTGTATAATGGGTCAGCGACTTATTTTCAGTGGCGAGCTTAACCGAATAGGGGAGGCGTAGCGAAAGCGAGTCTTAATAGGGCGTCTAGTCGCTGGGAATAGACCCGAAACCGGGCGATCTATCCATGGGCAGGTTGAAGGTTGGGTAACACTAACTGGAGGACCGAACCGACTACCGTTGAAAAGTTAGCGGATGACCTGTGGATCGGAGTGAAAGGCTAATCAAGCTCGGAGATAGCTGGTTCTCCTCGAAAGCTATTTAGGTAGCGCCTCATGTATCACTGTAGGGGGTAGAGCACTGTTTCGGCTAGGGGGTCATCCCGACTTACCAAACCGATGCAAACTCCGAATACCTACAAGTGCCGAGCATGGGAGACACACGGCGGGTGCTAACGTCCGTCGTGAAAAGGGAAACAACCCAGACCGTCAGCTAAGGTCCCAAAGTTATGGTTAAGTGGGAAACGATGTGGGAAGGCTTAGACAGCTAGGAGGTTGGCTTAGAAGCAGCCACCCTTTAAAGAAAGCGTAATAGCTCACTAGTCGAGTCGGCCTGCGCGGAAGATGTAACGGGGCTCAAACCATACACCGAAGCTACGGGTATCATCTTCGGATGATGCGGTAGAGGAGCGTTCTGTAAGCCTGTGAAGGTGAGTTGAGAAGCTTGCTGGAGGTATCAGAAGTGCGAATGCTGACATGAGTAACGACAATGGGTGTGAAAAACACCCACGCCGAAAGACCAAGGTTTCCTGCGCAACGTTAATCGACGCAGGGTTAGTCGGTCCCTAAGGCGAGGCTGAAAAGCGTAGTCGATGGAAAACAGGTTAATATTCCTGTACTTCTGGTTATTGCGATGGAGGGACGGAGAAGGCTAGGCCAGCTTGGCGTTGGTTGTCCAAGTTTAAGGTGGTAGGCTGAGATCTTAGGTAAATCCGGGATCTTAAGGCCGAGAGCTGATGACGAGTGTTCTTTTAGAACACGAAGTGGTTGATGCCATGCTTCCAAGAAAAGCTTCTAAGCTTCAGGTAACCAGGAACCGTACCCCAAACCGACACAGGTGGTTGGGTAGAGAATACCAAGGCGCTTGAGAGAACTCGGGTGAAGGAACTAGGCAAAATGGCACCGTAACTTCGGGAGAAGGTGCGCCGGTGAGGGTGAAGGACTTGCTCCGTAAGCTCATGCCGGTCGAAGATACCAGGCCGCTGCGACTGTTTATTAAAAACACAGCACTCTGCAAACACGAAAGTGGACGTATAGGGTGTGACGCCTGCCCGGTGCCGGAAGGTTAATTGATGGGGTTAGCTAACGCGAAGCTCTTGATCGAAGCCCCGGTAAACGGCGGCCGTAACTATAACGGTCCTAAGGTAGCGAAATTCCTTGTCGGGTAAGTTCCGACCTGCACGAATGGCGTAACGATGGCGGCGCTGTCTCCACCCGAGACTCAGTGAAATTGAAATCGCTGTGAAGATGCAGTGTATCCGCGGCTAGACGGAAAGACCCCGTGAACCTTTACTATAGCTTTGCACTGGACTTTGAATTTGCTTGTGTAGGATAGGTGGGAGGCTTTGAAGCGTGGACGCCAGTTCGCGTGGAGCCAACCTTGAAATACCACCCTGGCAACTTTGAGGTTCTAACTCAGGTCCGTTATCCGGATCGAGGACAGTGTATGGTGGGTAGTTTGACTGGGGCGGTCTCCTCCTAAAGAGTAACGGAGGAGTACGAAGGTGCGCTCAGACCGGTCGGAAATCGGTCGTAGAGTATAAAGGCAAAAGCGCGCTTGACTGCGAGACAGACACGTCGAGCAGGTACGAAAGTAGGTCTTAGTGATCCGGTGGTTCTGTATGGAAGGGCCATCGCTCAACGGATAAAAGGTACTCCGGGGATAACAGGCTGATACCGCCCAAGAGTTCATATCGACGGCGGTGTTTGGCACCTCGATGTCGGCTCATCACATCCTGGGGCTGAAGCCGGTCCCAAGGGTATGGCTGTTCGCCATTTAAAGTGGTACGCGAGCTGGGTTTAGAACGTCGTGAGACAGTTCGGTCCCTATCTGCCGTGGACGTTTGAGATTTGAGAGGGGCTGCTCCTAGTACGAGAGGACCGGAGTGGACGAACCTCTGGTGTTCCGGTTGTCACGCCAGTGGCATTGCCGGGTAGCTATGTTCGGAATAGATAACCGCTGAAAGCATCTAAGCGGGAAACTAGCCTCAAGATGAGATCTCACTGGAACCTTGAGTTCCCTGAAGGGCCGTCGAAGACTACGACGTTGATAGGTTGGGTGTGTAAGCGCTGTGAGGCGTTGAGCTAACCAATACTAATTGCCCGTGAGGCTTGACCATATAACACCCAAGCAATTTGACTACTCGAAAGAGCATCAGATTGCGGTGTGTGAAGACGAAACGAACCGAAAGTTCGATGTTCACAAACACCGAAAGCTGTCACATACCCAATTTGCTGAAGCGAGGCCATCTGGCCACGACTCAGTACCCGAATTTCTTGACGACCATAGAGCGTTGGAACCACCTGATCCCATCCCGAACTCAGCAGTGAAACGATGCATCGCCGATGGTAGTGTGGGGTTTCCCCATGTGAGAGTAGGTCATCGTCAAGATTAAATTTCGAAACCCCAATTGCGAAAGCAGTTGGGGTTTTGTTTTAGTAGAAGTATCTGTTTTTGCTGGCTTGTTACCGTGTTGACGGGCCAGATAAAGAATTTCTTGACGACCATAGAGCGTTGGAACCACCTGATCCCATCCCGAACTCAGTAGTGAAACGATGCATCGCCGATGGTAGTGTGGGGTTTCCCCATGTGAGAGTAGGTCATCGTCAAGATTAAATTCCGAAACCCCTGTCTGCTAACGCAGACAGGGGTTTTGTCATTTCAGGGTCTGCACAATTCAGCGATCAAACCGCTTTACGTGCCTTGCTGATACGTCGAGCCTGCCATTTGCGCCACCAGATGTAGACGCCAGTCCCTGACAACCCCGCAATCAAAACACCTAACACCGCGATCAATACTTGCCCCGTCACACCAATGATCCGTCCACCGTGTATCGGTAACTGCAAACGGTAGAATTGTTCCCCTAACGTCCCCTGTCCCGCGATCTCCTGACCTAACAATCGCCCATCAGTACCGTGAAAGAACAGCCAGGACTTGCCATGTGCTTCAGTGTCATGCTGCCCGAATCCTGCGCCGTAGAAGTTGTACTCAAAGCTGTAATACAACTCCCCGATTTCTGCTGTCAGCCCTAACCTTTTCCCCTCTTCCAATGCCCTCTCATACGCCTGTTGATAACTCAATCGAGTCACCCCTAACTCTGAGGGAGGCATTCGTCCTCGCGCCTCGTAGACGCTCGGCTCAATCGGTGAAAACAGCGACACCGCAGGCTTGAACACCTGACTCGGCAAGTTCATGGCCACGCTGCTTACCGCGATCGGCAGCAACAACAGCCACAGCCATAATCCACCCGCGCGATGCAGATCGAAGTTAAGCCGATAGGCATGCCCGCCCTTGACCTTCCAGGCCGTCGACCACTTCTTCCAGAACGGCTTGCCACGCGGCAACGTCAGCCACAGCGCCACAAAGCAATCGATGACCCACGCGATTGCCACCAAGCCCATCAACCACAGTCCCCAGTTGCCCGGTAGCGTCAGGTTGTAGTGGAATTCGAGAATGAACGGGACGAAATTCTCCCGTTGAAAACAGCACTCGCCCCAATAACGCTGACCCTTTTGTTCAGCATTCACCGGATCCAGATAGAACACCTGATTGCGCTCATCGAACGGCTTGCCCGTCGCCGGATCGTTACGTGGCACCGCCGCCAATAGCGCGGTATGCCCGGCCTCATGCGGATACTCCATGTACCAGACCTGAAGCTTCGGATGCGCAGACTGCACCGCATCAACCAGCTCGCCCGGCGGCAATCGCGAACCCTCGGCAGACGCCGAATAAAACTGCGGGTTCAACCACTCATCCAGCTCATGGTTGAACGCCAGAATGCTTCCGGTAATCCCGGCCAGCAGCAGGAACACTGCCGTGGCCAAACCGATATAGCGATGCAACAAAACCAGAAACGCACGCATGAAAATTTTCCCCACTGAAACGACAAAGCCAGCCCCTGAACTTCAGGGGCTGGCTTTTTTATGCACGAGACAAATGACTTAGAACTGGTAGCTGACCGTCGCCGCGACGTTACGCTCTTCGCCCATGTAGCAGAAGTTCAGACTGGCGCAGGAAGCGACGTAGGACTCGTTGGTCAGATTGTTCGCGTTCAGGCGTACGTCGACGCCCTTCAAGCCAACCTTGCCCAAGTCATAACCGATCGAGGCGTCGAAGAGTGTGTAGGACGGCACCTTCAAGGTGTTTTCCGCATCCGCCCAGCTGTAACCGACATAACGCACACCACCGCCCAGACGCAGGCCATCGAGCGCTGCGCTGTCGAACTTGTAGTCAGCCCACAACGACGCCATGTGTCGCGGCGCCTGTGTTGGCGAGTTGCCTTTGTTCTCGATCACATCGGTCGGCGTGCTCAAGGTGCTGACCATCGACTTCGAATATTCGATGTCGGTGAAGGTGTAGCTGCCGAGCACTTTTAGGTTCTCGGTCAGTTGCATGTGCGCTTCCAACTCCAGACCTTGCGAGCGGACAGCGCCTACAGCGCGGTAGAAGTTTTCCTGCGGCAGTTTGGTCGCCAGGTTCTCCTGGTCGATGCGGAACAGCGACGCGGTGAACAGATTGTCAGTGCCCGGCGGTTGGTACTTCAAACCGACTTCCCACTGCGTGCCATCGGTAGGCGCCAACGGATTGCCGGCGCTGTCGGCATAGGAGTTCGGGTTGAACGATTCCGAGTAGCTGACGTAAGGCGCCAGACCGTTATCGAACAGGTACAACGCACCCGCGCGGCCGGTCAGTTTGGTGCGTCGGTCGTTGATCTCTGTACCTTCCGGACGCCCCGCTTCAGCGATGCGGTTCTCATCGGAAGTCTCGACCCAGTCCTGTCGCAGGCCCAGCGAGAAGCGCCATTTATCCATCTCGATCAGGTCTTGCAGATACACACCGGTCTGCTCCAGACGACGCAGATAGCTGGTCTCGCCGTACATATCGATCGCCGAGTTGCCGTACACCGGGTTGAACGCATTGATCGGCGCGAGTCCGCCGCTGGTCCAGTCGACCACAGTTTTACGCCGCTGGTAATCCGCACCCATCAACACGGTGTGCTTGGTCGCGCCGGTGAAAAATTCGGCCTGAAGCATGTTGTCGACGATGAACGCATGCAGGCGCTCATCACCGCCGGTGTAGTAGCGGTTCAGCTCGTTGCTGGTCGGCGTCGTCCAGCCATAGGCGTAGACCTGATCCATGTTCACTTTGGAATCGAGGTAGCGGAAGTTCTGTCGCGCGGTGAAGACATCATTGAAGCGATGTTCGAACTGATAACCGAATGACTGCTGATCACGCGAGTAACCGTCGATCCCCGGCTCGCCCTCGAAGAAGTGTGGGGAGATCCGGTTGCCGTTGCGCTGATGGATCGTGCCGTCCGCCGGCACGCCGCCGTGGTAGCCGCCATCCGGATCGTGTTGCAGATACGCCTGCAAAGTCAGCGACGTGTCTTCATTGAAATCGATGCTGACGGTTGGCGACAGTGCGAAGCGTTTTTCCTTGTTGTGGTCGAACTGCGTGTCGGACTGATCCGTTAACCCGATCAGACGATAGGCAATGCGCTTGTCGTCATCGACCGGGCCGCTGAAGTCAAAACCGACCCCGCGCTGACCTTGCGTACCGACGGTGGCTTGCACCTGATGATAAGCCTCGTAGAGCGGCTTTTTACTGGTCAGTGCCACCAGGCCGCCCGGTGAACTGCGGCCATACAGAACCGACGACGGCCCCTTGAGAATGTCCACGCGCTCAAGGAAATACGGATCGACCTGCATGGTGCTGTAAGTGCCGCTGTCGCCCATCGACTTGAGGCCGTCGAGGTAAATGTTATCCACCGAGCCGTCGTTGAAGCCGCGCATCGCCACGTAGTCATAGCGATGGGTCGCGCCATACGGATTGGTCAGCACACCCGGGGTGTAGCGCATGGTTTGCGAGACGGTTTGCGAACCTTGGTCGTCCATTTGCTCGCGAGTGACTACCGACACGCTCTGCGAGGTTTCCAGCAATGCGGTACTGGTTTTGGTGGCGATCTGGCTGTGCGTGGCATTGTAGCCGTCCATGCTGCCCAGCGCGTTGCCGAGGGCGAAGCCTTTGATGTCGGTGGTCGGCAGGGCCAGCGCTTCGGTTTCGGCGATCGGGCGCAGGACGTAGCTGCTGCCATCCTGACTGACCGCTTCCAGACCGGATCCGCCAAGCAAATGGCTCAGCGCCTGATCGGTCGAATATTCACCCTGTACACCCGGCGATTGCCGGCCTTGAGTTTGCTGCGGCGTCATCGACAAGGTGATGCCGGCCTGGCGTGCGAACTGATTCAGCGCTTCGCCCAACGGCCCGGCAGCGACGTTGTAGCGCTGGCCGACTTCACTGTTAACGGTATCGGCCGCCACGCTGACGCTTGGCAGCACAGCGACGCCCAGCGCGGTGGAAAACAGCGCCGCCCGAATGGCGTGGCGCAACAGGCCCGATTCGCAGGTGAAATTCAGAGGGTTCTTACAGGTGGCGCGGACAGTCATTGTAGGTTTCCGTAGGAAGTCGCAAACGCTTGAATTGAAGTGCTTACTGACTAAGCCGGACTTGCCGCAAAAACCCGCCAAAATAATTTCAGACCACACGTTCCAGGGTCACCCACCAGCGTGTGCGATAGCGCAACTGCACCGGCAAGGTCTGCGGCAGGATGGCCAGCAACTTGTCGGTGTCTTCGAGGCGGAACACGCCGGACAGGCGCAAATCGGAAACCTCTGACGCGCAATTCAGAAAACCCTGACGATAGCGGCCGACTTCCTTGAGGAAATCGCCCAGACGCATGTTGCGGGTAACGATCAAGCCGTCGACCCACGCGCCCGCATCCATATCCAGCGCCGTTGCCGGACGCACTTGATAGGGATCGATCAGATAACTCTGTCCGGCCAGCGCTTCGATAACAGTCCCGGCAGAATGAATGGCCACCTGCCCGTGGGTGACGCTCAGCCGCGTGCAATCGCTGTCCTGACGCAGGATGAACCGCGCATTCTGCGGCTCGTAGGATCCGTCACGACTTTGCACGCGCAGTGGTCGCTCGAAGTCAGCGCCTTCATCGGCGCCACCACAGGTGACGATGATTTCGCCACGCGTCAGTTTGATCAGCCGTTGTTGCGCGGTGTAATCCAGATCCACCGCGCTGGCGGTATTGAGTTCGATCCGCGTGCCGTCCGGTAACTGGAAACCACGCCGCTCGCCGGTGGCCGTGGCGTAATCGGCGCTCCATTGCTGCCACGCGGCCGTGTCTTTGGCCAGCCATGCGGCGGAGCCCATCAACACGGCGCCAGACAACAGCTTCAACGCCTGCCGACGATTCATTCCCTGCGCGCTGTTCTCCAGGGTATTGAACGCCACTTGTGCGCCCGGCACCGCGCGCAGGTTGTTGCTCAACTCGGCGTGCAGCGACTGCACGCGTTGCCAGGCCAATTCATGCTCATGATGCTCGGCGCGCCACTGTTCGCACTGGCGATTCAGCCGCGCATTGCCATGGTTATTACGCAGACGCAGCAGCCAGTGAATGGCTTGCTTCACTGCTTTTTGCGGAGGTTCGGCGCGACGGCCGAGGGACAAGTTATCCACAGCCATCAGCTTTCGTACCGCAGCACGTAGCAGTGATACAGCGCATCGGCGACGTAGCGTTCCACCGAGCGCAGCGACAAACCCATCTGTTCGGCGATTTGCTTGTGGGTTAAACCTTCGCACTGCGCCAGGAGAAATGCCTGACGCACTTTCGGCTTCAATCCTTCAAGCATGCGCGCGATGCTTTCGAGCAATTCGATCACCAGCGCACGGGCTTCGGCACTCGGCGTTTCGGCTTCGGGCAAATGGGCGATGGTTTCCAGGTAGGCGCGTTCGATTTCCTCGCGGCGCCAGTGGTCGATTACCAGACCACGGGCGATAGTGCGCAAAAAGGCGCGGGGCGCTTTCAGTTCGAGGCGTTCGGTGCGTTGCAGCAGACGTACGAAGGTGTCCTGCGCCAGATCCGCCGCATCCGCTGCGTTGCCCAGCCGTGCGCGCAGCCAAGCGTTGAGCCAGCCGTGATGACTACTGTAAAGCGCCTGAACGGCGAACTCGGGTGAGGACATGAACGCGGCTGCCAAAACGTCACAAATGATAATTAGTCGCATTGTTATCAAGGGTTACAGGTTTTGCAACCGCCGCTCGAACATCCGTCCAAAAAATTTTGCTGCGCAGGCTCTAGCACGCCGTTCGGCGGGAATCCGAGGCAAAAGCCGTCCATTTCCCACGCAACCCTAAGATTTCTCCTTCACGTGCCGACAGACTGGTGAGACATGCGTGCACCAAAGTAGAGCGACCGGCAGAACGTTGCCTACCCGTCACTGGAAATCAGAGCGGCTGACCCTCAGCGCTGCTGAACATCGGAGCTACATGGAATGTTGCATCTGGAACGCATCCCCACCTTCGGCATAAGAAGTCCCATGAAATGAATCTCAAGTTCAGCCATAAAATTTTGTTGGCCGCCTCGGGCGTCGTGGTCCTGGCTTTCGCGTTATTCACCCTCTACAACGATTATCTGCAGCGAAACACCATTCGCCAGAACCTCCAATCCTCCGTACAGCAGGCCGGCGATCTGACCGCCAGCAGCGTGCAGAACTGGATGAGCGGGCGGATTCTGGTGCTGGAAAATCTTGCGCAGAATGTCGCCCATCAAGGCAAAGACGCTGACTTGCCGGGTCTGGTCGATCAACCGGCCTTCACTCAGAACTTCCAGTTCACCTACGTCGGTCAGGCCAACGGTGTCTTCACCCAGCGCCCTGACGCGAAGATGCCGGACGGTTACGATCCGCGTCAGCGCCCTTGGTACAAACAAGCGGTCGCCGCCGATAAAACCATGCTCACCCCGCCGTACATGGCTGCTGTCGGTGGCCTGGTGGTGACCATCGCCATGCCGGTCAAACACAACGGCGAATTGCTCGGTGTGGTCGGCGGTGACTTGAGCCTGGAAACCCTGGTGAAGATCATCAACTCGGTGGACTTCGGTGGCCTCGGCCATGCGTTTCTGGTCAGCGCTGACGGTCAGGTGATCGTCAGCCCGGACAAAGATCAGGTGATGAAAAACCTCAAGGACATCTACCCGAACAGCAACGTGCGCATCGAAAAGGGCAACCAGAATGTGCTGCTCAACGGCGAGGAACGCATTCTGTCGTTCACCCCGGTCAGCGACCTGCCAAATGCGCAGTGGTACATCGGTCTGTCGATCGATCGCGACAAAGCCTACGCCGCACTCAGCCAATTCCGCACCTCGGCGCTGATCGCGATGTTCGTAGCCGTGGGCGCGATTGCCTTGCTGCTGAGCCTGTTGATCAACGTGTTGATGCGTCCGCTGACCACCATGGGCCGTGCGATGCAGGACATTGCGCAGGGCGAGGGTGATCTGACCCGTCGTTTGGTCGTAGAGAGCAAAGACGAATTCGGTGAACTGGGCAGCGCTTTCAACCAGTTCGTTGAACGTATCCACGCGTCGATTTCCGAAGTGTCCTCCGCGACCCGCCAAGTGCATGACTTGTCGCAACGAGTGATGGCGTCGTCCAACGCCTCGATCGTCGGTTCCGACGAACAAAGTGCGCGCACCAATAGCGTCGCGGCGGCGATCAACGAATTGGGCGCCGCCACTCAGGAAATCGCGCGCAATGCCGCCGATGCTTCGCAGCACGCCAGCGGCGCGAGCGAGCAGGCTGACGATGGTCGTCAGGTGGTGGAACAAACCATTCTGGCGATGACCGAGTTGTCGCAGAAAATCAGCCTGTCGTGCACGCAGATCGAAACCCTGAATGCGAGTACCGACAACATCGGCCACATCCTCGATGTGATCAAAGGCATCTCGCAGCAGACCAACCTGTTGGCGTTGAACGCGGCGATTGAAGCGGCGCGTGCCGGTGAGGCCGGGCGTGGTTTTGCCGTGGTCGCGGATGAGGTGCGTAACCTTGCCCATCGCACCCAGGAATCGGCGGAAGAGATCCACAAAATGATCACTTCCTTGCAAGTCGGTTCGCGTGAAGCGGTGAGTACGATGAACGCCAGTCAGGCATCCAGTGAGCAAAGCGTGGAAGTGGCCAATCAGGCCGGTTTGCGTCTTGTCAGCGTGACCCAGCGCATCGGTGAAATCGACGGCATGAACCAGTCGGTGGCAGCGGCGACGGAAGAGCAGACAGCGGTGGTGGAAACCCTCAATGTCGACGTTAACCAGATCAACATGCTGAACCAGCAGAGCGTGGCCAACCTCAATGAAACGTTGAAGGATTGCGATGCGTTGTCGCAGCAGGCGAATCGGTTGAAGCAGTTGGTCGACAGTTTCAAAATCTGACCGCACGTCAGACCGAGTTATCGTTCATCGCGAGCAGGCTCACTCCTACAAATAAATCGCGTTCTTTCTGGAGAAATGCGATCAACTGTAGGAGTGAGCCTGCTCGCGATAGCGGTCTAAAACTCACCGCAAAGCTAAAGACTTAAACAAACAGCCTCAAAACATTCCCCATCGCCTCATCCGCAAACCCCTGCACAAAATCCTTGAACCCCGGCAGCGCCTCTTCGCCACCGCCGGCAGGCTCGGCAATGATCGTCCACGTCGCGCGGGATTTGCCCGTGCCCAGCGCTTCCACATTCATCGCCGCCCACAGATTCGCCACGCCCAGCGTGTTGTAAATCGTCGTCCAGGTCATGCTCAGCGCCTGGTCGTCGCGGGAGTTGAGTTGCTCGACCACCACGTTGCCATCCTTGAAAAATTTCTTGCGCAGCGAGGACACGCCCTCACCGGTCATTTCGACGTGCGACAGCGCCGGAATGAAGCGGTCGAAACCGCCGAAATTGCCGACCACCGCCCAGACCTGCGCCGCGTCGACCGGCACTTCCACCGAAGACACAACGTGGCAGCCATGCGGGTTTTTGATCAGGGTGTCGGGTTGCAGAGTGCTCATGGTGTTGCTCCTTTTTGTTGGATCAGATGAAGTTGATTTCTTTCAGGTAAGCGCAGCCGCGACGCAGCAGCGCCGGGGATTTCTGCGGGTATTGCGCACCCATCTGCTGCACGCCGGCTTCAGCGTTGGCGTGGCCGATCAGGGAGATGTCGCCGATGTCTTCTTCAAAGCCGTTGAGGTAGAAACCGAGCACGCCGAACAGCGCGTTATCGGCGTCGACGCGGCCGAGTTGCTGCTGCCAGTCGGCGACGCTGACCAGTGAGAATTCGCTGCCGGTTTCGCGGAAGGAAGCAACGTAGGCATCCCAGCTCAGCGGCTCTGGGTTATGCAGGTTGAACACCGCGTGATCGGGCGAATATCGGCTGGCATGGAAGGCGATAAACCGCGCGAGAAAGTCCACCGGCATCAGGTCGAAATTCAACGCGAAGGCCGGCACCTGGCCGAGCTGAATCGAACCTTTGAGCATCAGCATCAAACGGTTTTTGTGCGGCTGACACACGCCGCTCAGGCTGTTGAAACTGATGTTGCCGGGTCGATACAGATTGACCCGTACGCCGCGTTCCCGCGCGCGTTCGAGGATGCGTTCGCCGACCCACTTCGACAGGTTGTAGCCGTTGCGAATGTAGATCGGTGGCGTCAGTGCTGCGGGCAATTCCAGCACCTGGCCGGCGTCGTCGACGGTGCTGGACGCCGACAGCGTCGAGACAAAATTGAAGACCTTTTTGCTCTGCCCTTCGCACAGGCGCAGCAGGGCGAAAATCGGCTCGACGTTGTCCGCCGCCAGTGACTCGTAGTCGAGCACGTGATTGACGTTGGCGGCGTTGTGCACCAGCGCGCCGAACTCGCGATCGAGACGCTGATAATCGTCGTCGGCCAAGCCCAATTGCGGGCGAGTGATATCTGCCGCGTAAACCCGCACCCGAGTCAGATCCAGATGCTCCAGCCGGTTTTCGCGCAGTGACTGCGCAAAGCGCTGCGCCGCCGTTTGCCCGCCGCCGTCACGCACCAGACACGCGACCTCGCTGGCGCCCCAACCGAGCAGCGCCTCGACGATGTGCACACCGACAAAACTGTTGGCGCCAGTGACGATGACCTTGTGCACATCGCCCATGCGGCTGATCGGCAGCGGCTCGATTTCCAGCACACGTTCGGCGTCGGCCATCGCTTGAGCGCTGAGTACCGCGCTGTCATCGGTGCCGCGCACCAGCGTCGCGAGTTTGATGATGGTCGGCAGTTCGATGAAGCGATTGATCGAGATGCTGCGACCAAACTCCTCACGCAAACGCAGCAACATCCGCGACAACAAAATCGAATGGCCGCCGAGATTGAAAAAGCTTTCGTCGGTGGAGATGTCGCTGACGGGCAGCTCCAACAACTCGGCCCAGATCTCCAGCAACAACGCTTCATCAGCATTCGCCGGCAGACATTTCGGGCCGTTGTCCTGCACGCTCACCGGCAATTCCAGCAGTGCTTTGCGGTCGACTTTGCCATTGCTGGCGAACGGCATGCTCGGCAGTTCAGTCCACGCCACCGGTTGCATGTAGTCCGGTAAAAACTGCTGGGCGTGGGCTTTCAGTGCATCGCGGGAATCGTCGGATTGTGGCTGGGCGAGGAACGCCAGAATCCGCCGCTGCGGATCAATCACCACGGCTATTTGTCGATACAGCTGGCTCTCGCGCAGGCAGCGTTCGATCTCTTCCGGCTCGACTCGGAAACCACGAATCTTCACCTGATTATCGCGACGCCCGCACAGCTCGATGCCGTGCTCGCCCCACTTGGCCATGTCGCCGCTGCGGTAAGCGCGCAGGGTTTCGCCATCGGGTAATTGCAGGTTCAGATAACGCTCGGCAGTCTGCTGCGGATTGTTCAGATAGCCGAGGCAAACGCCGGGGCCAACGATGAACAACTCGCCGACGGTGTGCTCGGGCACCGGTTGCAGATCGTCATCGAGAATCAGCACTTGGCTATTGGCAATCGGCGCGCCGAGGCTGCGGTTGCTGTCGCCGGGTGTGAGTTGTCGCGCAGTGATCAACACCGTGGCTTCGGTCGGGCCGTAGAGGTTGTGCAGCGTGCCCTGGCGAGTCAGTTGTTCAATGACGAACGGCTCGCAGACATCGCCGCCGGTCATCACTTGCACGCCTTCCAATTGTTCCAGCGGCAGGATGCTCAACAGCGCTGGCGGCAGGAAGGCGTGGGTCAGTTGCCGACGACGGATCAACGCGACCAGTTGCAGCGGATCGCGGCGTTGCGTGTCGTCCGGCACCACCAATTCGGCGCCTGTGAGCAGGGTTGGGAAGATGTCGATCAGCGACGAATCGAAGCTCAGCGAAGAGAACTGCAACACCCGACTCTCGGCGTGCAATTGCACGTAGTCGGCGTACCACGCGGTGAAGTGCGCGAGGTTGTGCTGACTGAGCAATACGCCTTTCGGATGCCCGGTGGTGCCCGACGTGTAGAGCGCCATGCAGGGCGCATCGAGTGCGGGGCGCTGGCGCATCAACGCTTGGCTGAGATCTGCTTGGGCGCTGTCGATGCGACTGACGTCCAGCCCTGCCATGGTTGCGCTGAGCGGATGCTCGCCGTCATGCAGCAACAGCAGCGCGCCGGCGTTGTGCAGGATGTATTGCTGGCGCTGCAACGGATGGCTCGGCTCCAGCGGCAGATACACCGCACCGCTGCCGAGAATCGCCAGAATTGAAGCGAACAGCGCCGGGCTTTTCGGCAGGCAGATACCAACCACCCACGGCTGTGGATGCTGCTCAAGAATCGGCAGCAAACGCTGTTGAATTGCGCGGCTGTGGGCATGCAATTGGCGGTAGCTGATGGAGCGTTCGCCGAGGTGCAGCGCCGGACGTTCGGCATGCTCGATCAGGCTCTGTTGCAGCCGCTCGATCAGCGGGATTTGCGCCTGTTTCAGCAGCGCCGGATTCGCCGTGTGGTTGAGGCGATGGACGTAGGCCAGGCTGTCGAGAAACAGCAGGTTTTCCATCCGCTCGAAATCTGGCGCGGTCACCGTTGAAGCCTGCTGCAGATAATCCGCATCACGGGAGAAGCGGCTGACCAGCAACGCCACTTCGTCCACCACGTGTGTCAGCACCCGTTGGCGCAATGTCTGACCGTTGCCGGATGGCTCATCACCAATCGGCACACGGCTGATCAAAGACGAGCCGAGAAAGCACAGCAAATCGAGTGTCGGCAAACCCGCAGCGCTTTGCGCTCCAATACCTAAGCGCAGATGCAAATGCGGGATCGCGCAGAAATCACCGGCGCCGATGAAGCCATCGTCGATGATCAAATCCACCGTCGATTGTGCGGCGCCGCTGCGCGTCAATGCGTGACCGTGTTGCTCCAGTTCCTGCGCCAGGTCGGTCATGGCCTGGCTGGCGCCAATCAGCAAAATGTCGAGACGTTTCATGTCGGCCTCCTCAAACCAGGTAGTCGCGCAGGGCGTGCTGCACGCAAGGCGTGTCGAGCAGCGAGCTGCTGTGGAAGAACTTGACGATGTTGCCCACCAGCGGATGGTGGCGATTGATCGGGAAGGCCAGCCCGGCGATTTCGTCCTTGAGGGATCGCCTTGTGATCTCGCTGACCGGCAGGGCATCGATCAGGCGCAGATCAAAGGATTTCTGGATGTCGTTGGTCAGGTAGTGGCCGATGAACACCGGCAAAATCTGCGCGATGGTTTCGCGATCGGCGTCGCTCGCGGTGTGCCAATAGATGCGCACCATCCGCGCCCAGAAACTTGAGTGGCGGCCCTCGTCGAGCAAGTGGTCGGCCATCAGGCCTTTGATCGACGGCTTGACCGTGTCGTCCCGGGCGAACGCGGCAACGTCGCCAGTCACGGTGTTTTCGGCGATGGCCACGCAGATCAATTCCACAGCGCTGCGCAGGTGTTCCGGGGCCAATGCGACGGCGGCGGGAATCGCTCGGCTGAGTTCGATTTCATCGGGCAACTGGATCGGTTCGATGCCAGTCATCGCCACCGTTTGCTGCATGAAATCCATCGCTACCAACGCGTGGTAATCCTCGTCGACCACCACGGTCATCGCGTCATACCGACAGGCGAACGGAAAGGCCACGGCGAAGCGATTTTTGGCGATGCTGCGCGCGGTCTTGTCGACGATTTCCGTCTCGAAAATCACTACATCGTTGATGAATTTGTACAAGGTCTGCACCAACGCAAAATCACGCTGCTGCGGGCACTCACGCAGGAAGGTTTCGCTGAGCACCAGCGGCTGGCGACTGAGCGGATAGATAAGGCGCTCATCGTTTTCCAGCACGCGACGGGGGCGGGTGCGGATGGTCGCGCGGCTTTCCCAGGTGTCGGCGAACGATTGATAGTCGGCGGCATTCATTGCGCGACCTCCGCCAACGGTTCGCGCATGCTCAGGCGCAGGCCGTCCCACAGGGCGATGCGACTTTCGACGGCGGCGACGGCGCTGGCGTAGACCTCGGCTTCGCGCTGCGGATCGCCATCGACCAGACGCTCTAGCAGTTGTTCTGCGGCGGGGCCGTGGTCTTCGGAGTCGACTTCGATGTGCCGTTCCAGGTAGTAGCGGAAGGTCGGTGCTTGCTCGATGCCGATGCCCCAGTCGTCGAGGATGCGCTGGAACATGGTCGGGATCACGCTTTCGCGACCGTGCAGAAACGCGGCAGCAACGCTGTGCCCCGGCGCATGCAGCGCGGTGTGCAGGGTGTCGCGGACAAACTGCGCGGCGGCCGGATCGACCTCGACACTTTGCAGCGCGACGTCGTAGCTCACGCCTTCCTGTTGCAGCGCGACGAAGCGCTCCACTGCCGTGGTACTCGCGCCGATTTCGCGCATTGCATCCAGGTACAACTCGAAATGGCTGTAGTGACCGTGGGCCAGACGGTCGTCGGACTCTTCGCCGAGGACAATTTCGTTGATCAGCCGTGCCGCGCGAGGATCACGCGGCGGTAGCCACGGCAAACGCGTGCAGGTCAGTTCCTGCTGCAGGCGTTTGGTCAGCGACATGAAATCCCACACGGCAAACACGTGGGTTTCCATAAAGCGGCGCAAGACCGATAACGAGGTAATCTCGGAAAAGATCGGGTGAATGCTAAGTTCGGCTTTCTTCAGGGCGAGTTGGTGCTTAGTGGGCATCATGATGTCCTTTATCATTGATTATGGAATGGCACTTTTGTTTCAACTGCGCAATCAGTGGAGCGAAGGCTTACATGTGACTTGTCGACGGGCGACAAAGACTTCCAGACGGAAGTTGTTGTACTGAATGTACTGGCGATTGAAGCCTGTGGCCTGCTGGAGGGCCGCTGTCGTCATGGGTGTGGCATATAGCTTGTGCCGAAGTTTGCAGCGAAGTTCAAACTCGGCGAGAGAAAAGTAATACACGGCAAAAGCATTTAACAAGTGTAATTTTAATTATTTTAAGTTGGGTGTTTTTCAAATATGAGCGCCCCCGATAAAACTTGCAGGTTAAGTTTTATTTGGGCGTAGTTACTCCTTTCAGCCAATAACGGCCAAAATTGATCGACAAGAGTGAATGCCTCACTCGAAGCAACTTTCTAATGAAAAAGATTGGTGTGGTTTGAGGGGTGAAAGTTGGCCGGGAACGGCGCCATGACTTTCCTTTTCCCGTGACAAGGCTCCTTCCGTAGGTTCCTGTTGCGGGGGCTGCACCACCAGGCGGTGCGCCCCCGTTCTTTATTGGGGTTGGCCGTTCAAGAGTGCGGGTAAATGGCCGCGACGGCTATTACCGTTTGGTTATTGCCACGGTGGCAATTTTGTTCGCACAGGCGCAGGGAGGTTAGAGCGAAGACGCCGATCCGCCACAGTGTTTGTGCGCGACCGGTTGAGGGGATTTGTAAGCGGGTTATTCGCCGGGCGGACGCTATGGCCCGCGTCCGGCGTGAAGGTTTTAGCGCAGGGCTTTGCGGTTTTGCGCGGCAGGACTGGCGAGATAGCGGGTGATCACCTCGACACCACGGTTGAGGTGCTGCTCAAGCAGCATCACCGAGCGTTCAACGTCGCGCTCGATCGCGGCTTGCAGCAGGGCACGGTGGTCGTCCTGGGAAATCTTGCCCAGGCCCATCGCTTCAAGGTTGAAACGCAGAAAGCGTTCTTCTTCATTGAGACCGTCCTCGACCAGACGCAGCAGGCGCTTGTTCGGCGCCTTGGCGTACAGCGCCATGTGGAACAGGCGATTGAGCCGACCGATTTCGGTGTAGTCGTGTTGGGTTTCGAGTTCGCGGATGTAGCCGGCGGCGAGCTCGTGATCGGCTGCTGTCAGCAACGGGATCGACTGCCGCAGCGCCTCGCCCTCAAGCAGAATGCGCAATTCGTAGGTTTCCGTGGCGTCGCCCTGAATCAGCGCGGCGACCACCGCGCCTTTGTGCGTGGTCACGCTCAGCAGTTCTTGCGCTTCGAGCTGGCGCAACGCTTCGCGCACCGGCATGCGGCTGACCCCGAACAAATCGGCCAAATCCTGCTGGCGCAGGGCGGTGCCGCACGGCAGGCGACCATCGAGAATGGCTGCGCGCAGGGTTTCTTCGATGATCGAGCGGGCCAGGTGTGCAGGAATCGGCCCATCGACTTTAATGCTGTGTAGCGGCTTGGGCTTCTGTGTCACGACTACGCACCCTGTAGGTCGGCTGAATTTGGATCCAAATGACACTAGTGATTGCCCTACAAGTTGTCAAACTGTGTAGAGGAATACTTGGCAAACAGTTTAGCGCGATGCCGATGATCTCATCGTGCCATTGTCTTTTAACGGGCTAAGCTTCACCATCAAACGCTTTCCTTCCTGCCCCCCGGAAACCTGCTGTGGCGGTACGTTTCGCGATCCCTCGGACTCTGCGCTGGCTAGGCTGCGCACTGCTGCTGGCCAGTCTTATGCTGGGCGGTCTGCATGCCGATTGGGATTTTTCCGCGATCAGCCGCAAAGCCACCGCCCTGTACGGGCCGCTCGGTGCCGGGCAGCAGCGCATCGATGCCTGGCAGAATCTGTTGGCGACGCAGCAACAGGCCAGCGAAACGGAGAAGCTGAAAGTGGTGAACCTGTTCTTCAACAAACAGGTGCGCTACGTCGAAGACATCGACCTGTGGCACGAGGTCGATTATTGGGAAACGCCGATCGAGGCGCTGTGGAAGGGTGCTGGCGATTGCGAAGACTATGCGATTGCCAAGTATTTCAGCCTGCGCCATCTCGGCGTTTCCAGTGACAAGCTGCGCATCACCTACGTCAAGGCACTGCGCCAGAATCGCGCGCACATGGTGCTGACGTACTATTCCACCCCCGACGCCATGCCGCTGGTACTCGACAGCCTGATCGATCAGATTCAACCGGCGTCGCAGCGAACCGATTTGCTGCCGGTCTACTCTTTCAATGCTGAAGGGTTGTATTTGCCGGGCGCCAAGGGCAACAAGAAGGTCGGTGATACCAAACGCCTGTCACGCTGGCAGGATGTGTTGAAGAAAATGCAGGCCGAAGGTTTTCCGGTCGAGACGACTAACTAGGAGCACGCGCTCAGATGTCTTTGTTCAAACAGCTGTTGATCGCTATCTGTCTGTTCCTGGTGGTCGCCTTCACCGGCAGCTTCATGGTCAGTCTGGAAAGCTCGCGTACCCAGTACGTCAACCAGTTGCGCTCGCACGCCCAGGACGCCGCGACGGCGCTGGCCTTGTCGCTGACGCCGAACATCGACGACCCGGCGATGGTCGAGTTGCTGGTCAGTTCGATTTTCGACAGTGGCTATTACGCGAGCATTCGTGTGGTTGATGTGAAGACCGACAAAACCATGGTCGAGCGCAGCGGCAGCCCGGCGGTCACCAACGTGCCGGACTGGTTCGTCAAACTGATCGGCCTGGAACCCGCTGGTGGCGATGCGCTGGTCAGCCGTGGCTGGGAGCAGGCGGCGCGGGTCGAGGTGGTCAGCCACCCGATGTTCGCTGTGGCCAAGCTGTGGCAGAGCGCGTTGGGCAGCCTTGGCTGGCTGCTGGTCTGTGGCGCGGTGAGTGCGGTGCTTGGCGCGCTGCTGTTGCGCCGGCAATTGAAACCGCTGGACTACATGGTCAAGCAATCCCACGCCATTGCCCGCCGCGAATTCCTCAGCCTGCCGGACCTGCCGCGCACGCCGGAATTGCGCCGCGTGGTACTGGCGATGAACCAGATGGTCGAGAAACTCAAAGCGCTGTTCCAGGAGCAGGCCGAGCGCAGTGAAAAACTGCGTGCCGAGTCGTATCAGGACAACCTCACCGGGCTGGCCAACCGGCGTTATTTCGAGATGCAGCTGAACAACCGCGTGAGCAATGCCGAGCAGGCCAGCTCCGGTTATCTGCTGCTGTTGCGGGTCAAGGATCTGGCCGGGCTCAACCAGCGTCTGGGCGGTCAGCGTACTGATGAATTGTTGAAAGCGGTGGGCGAGCAATTGTCCCGCGAGTGCGCCAAATACCCGGAAACCCAGAACCTCGTCACGCGTATTCGTGGCGGTGAATTCGCGGTGTTGGCGCCGGGCCTGGTGCGTGAGGAAGCGCTGCAACTGGCGCAGAATCTTGACGCCGCGCTGAGCAGTTTGCACGCCACCGGCGCTACCGATGTTGAGGCCGTGGCATCGATTGGTCTGGCGCCATTCGCTCACGGTGACTCGCCGCAATCGGTGCTGAGCCTTGGCGATCAGGCGTTGGCGCAAGCTGAAGGGCAGGGCGAGCAGAACTGGGCGTGCCTCGATCAGAGCCTGACCGCCGACGTTGGCGACGATCACCATGCCTGGCACCGCTTGCTCGATCAGGCGCTGACTCAGCAGCGATTCGAGCTGTATTTCCAACCGGTGGTGGCGGCGCAGGACACGCAACTGGTGCTGCATTACAAAGTGCTCTCGCGCTTGCTCGATGAGCACGGCCAGACCATTCCTGCCGGGCGTTTCCTGCCATGGCTGGAGCGCTTCGGCTGGACGGCGCGACTGGATCGCCTGATGCTTGAGCGCGTGCTGGAGCAGATGAAAGGGCATGAAGATTCGCTGGCGCTGAACTTGTCGTCAGCGACGCTGGCGGATCCGCAGGCGTTGAATAAAGTCTTTGAGATTCTGCGTGCACATTCCAATCTTGGCCCGCGTTTGACCCTGGAAATTGGCGAGGAACAGTTGCCGGATCAGGCTGTGCTGGAGCAGTTGACCCGTCGTCTGCGCGAGTTGGGTTTCTCGCTGAGCCTGCAGCGCTTTGGTGGGCGCTTCAGCATGATCGGCAACCTGGCGCGGCTTGGGTTGGCGTATCTGAAGATCGATGGCAGCTACATTCGGGCGATCGATCAGGAGAGCGACAAGCGTCTGTTTATCGAGGCGATTCAGCGCGCGGCGCACAGTATTGATCTGCCGCTGATTGCCGAGCGGGTCGAGACTGAAGGGGAGTTGTCGGTGATTCGCGAGATGGGCTTGTATGGGGTTCAGGGGCAGTTGTTGGGTGAGCCGAAGCCTTGGGGGTGAGTCGTGAATTGCCCTCACCCTAGCCCTCTCCCAGAGGGAGAGGGGACTGATTGGGGGATTTTCGAGAACTACGCCGACTTGAACATCCTGCAGTGAATCCATAATCGCCAAGATTTTGCAGGTCGATGGATGACGCCAGACACCTCGGTCGGCCCCCTCTCCCTCCGGGAGAGGGCTGGGGTGAGGGTAGGCTTTTGATTCCAGAAAGGAATCAGATCAACCCGCTCTCATCTTCATCAATCAGCTGGCTCAACCCGCCCAACGCCTCACGTGCCTGGTTACGATCCAGCAGTTTGGCCTGGGCCGCTGGCGGCAGGTCGGTGACGCGGATCACGCCTTTGCTGGTCAGCACTTGAATCAGGTCGTCGAGTACCCGAATCATTTCAAAGTCGCTCTGCTTGAGCTGTTTGAGGCTGTTTTCCACCGCAGCGTTGGCGAACCACGCCTGGATTTCATGGTTGTCGGCCGGCAGCGTTTCCGTGGCTTCGGCGTAAGCCGCCGCTTCCACGCGCGTCAACACACCTTGCGCATCGCGTTGCACGTAAAACATTGAGCATCCCTCAGAAATGAACCAGCGTCATGCTGTCAGCAGCATAGCCAACTGCGCGCGAGTATGCGGTGCGGCGACGCAATCGTCACCGTGACGATTGGCGTAAACGTGACGGCCGCCCCATCAGGGCGGCCGTTGTGTTCATGCATCAGCTGTTGTTGTGGTCGACCTTGATGGTCGGGTCGCTACCAGCAATCAGGTTATGAATGTTGGCACTCGACCAGTTGTTGCCTTCCAGTTTGATCGTCACGTCCGGCGTGGCCGCAGCCGCATCGCCCGAGTTGAACTTGCCTGCCGAGCTGACTTGCAGCGACGACGTGCCGTCGACCGTGGTGATCTTCAGGAAGTTGTCGATGGTGCTGCCGGTCTCGCCCTGCAGCAAATCGCGCAGGTCGATGCGGTCACCGTCGGCGGCCTTAAAGTCCTTGATCACATCGTTGCCGGTGTCGCCCGATTTCCAGACGAAGGTGTCGGCACCCGAACCACCAATAAGGATGTCGTTGCCCGAGCCGCCGATCAGTGTGTCGTTACCGGTACCGCCGAGCAGGATGTCATTGCCTTTGCCGCCATCGAGCGTGTCGTTACCGCCCGAGCCGAACAGGATGTCATTGCCCGCGCCACCCAACAGCGTGTCGTTGCCGTCATGCGCGCCGGACACATCGAACGCCTGATAGTGCTCGGTGATGTACTGGTGCACGTTGCTGGTAGTGACTTTGCTGACGTCGACCCCGGTTTCCTTGGCCACGAACGCCTGCATCGCCTGATAACCCTCGCCGGCAATGCCGTTGAAGCTCACCAGATCGCCGAACAGGATGTCATTGCCGTCGCCACCGTTGACCGTGTCGTTGCCCGGCAGGGTCGCTTCGGTGTGGCCGATGATCGAGTTGGCGAGATCCTTCGGATCGATGTTGGTTTGTGGCGTTTTGTCCGAGTCGTAAGGTTTCAGGTCATTAAGGCTGACACCGCTGTTGAGGCCGATGGCTTCAACGTTGGACAGACCGCTGAGCAGCGCGAAACTGCTGGTCGAGTTGTCGGTGGTGGTTGTGCTGGTGCTGCTGCCGCTGCCCGCCAGGTTCGACAACTCATAGGTGCCGTCGCCCTGAGCGTGAACGGTGCCCAGGCTGCTCCAGTTCCAGCTGCCGTTTTTGTACGTTTGCAGAACAGCAGCACCGGCGGCACTGATGCTCAGATAGTGCGTGCTGTCGATGTACGTGGCGAAGCTATCGCCCAGCTTGTAATTGCTGGTCGTCACCACACTGTCGAGCTTAACGCTGCCGTACAGCGTCGGGTTGGTCTGCTCGCCGCTCTGGTAATAGGTCGGCTGGCCGTCGGTGATGAAGTACGTGAGGTTCTTCGCCCCGGTGTTGGCCACAGCGTCAGCGCTTTGGAACCAGTTGGCCGTGGTTTTGAACACGTCCTCGTAGTTGGTACCGCCGCCGGACGCCATCGAGTCGAGTACGGCTTTGAGCTGCGTCAGCGCGTTCGGGTCGTTGAGGTTCACCGACACCGACTTGTTCACCTGGGTGTCGAAGTCAGCGAGGAAAATGTTCACCGTGCCCGAGTTGTTGCCGCCGAGGCTCTGCTTGAGGGTGTTGAACACCGACGTCAGCGAGTCCTTGGCCGCGCTGATCGACGAAGCGCTCATGCTGCCCGAGCTGTCGACCATGAACGCGATGTTGTAGTTGGTGCCCGGCACCACGGTCAGACCGCCGATGTCAGCGACCATGATGTCGTTGCCGTCGGTGCCGCTGAAGGTGTCATCGCCCGAGGTGCCGACGATGGCGTTATAGACCGCCGGTACCACGGTGACCGGAATGGTCGCGGTGGTGCTGGCCGAACCGCCCAGCGCTTCGGTCGAGGTCGACGTCACGGTCAGGTTGAACTGGCCGTTGTAGTAGGTCGGCGGGGTCACGGTCAGGGTGCCGAGGCTCCAGCCAGTGACGTTGGCGTCGCCACTGGTCGCGGTGACGGTGAAGCTGTGGCCCGCGCCGTCGGTGAGTACCGAGCCGACCGGTGCGCCGCTGATCTTCACGCTCAGGGTTTCCGAGCCGTCGGTGTCGGTCAGGCCCGTGGTCACGGCCGACAACTTGACGCTGGTGCCTTCGGCGCCGGTGTTGAGCTTGTAGCCGTCGTAATAGCCTTCGCCGTTGCTGCCATGCAGATCGGAAACGGTCACGCCGGAGTTCACCAGATCCTGCACGCCGGTGTAGATCGGCACGCCAGCGCTGCTCAGGTCGATCGCCGTGCCGCCGTTGACCGACAGGTTGACGTCATAGCTGCCCGGGCCGCTCTGGTTGTGGTGGTAGATGTCCAGGGTGTAGTAACCGCTGGTGGTCGGGGTGAACGAACCGTTGAGGTTGCCGCCCACGCCCCATGTGGTCGAGGCCACGGTTTTTCCGCCAATGGTCACCAACAGGCTGTCATCACCGATACCGGTGAAGGTGTAGCTCTTGCCGGCTTCCAGATAGATCAGGCCGGAAGTTTTCGATGCGGTACCGGCGGTCACGCTGCCGTCGGACTGCACGTTGGTCACGTTGGTGCTGGAGTTCGGTTTGCCGGCGGCGTCGATGACGTTTTTCAACGTCGTCGCATCGGCGCCGTTGCCGTTGGTGCCGAGGCCCGACAGGCCCGTCCAGACTTCCTTGATCAGCCCGGTGGACTTCACGCTGTTGTCGGCCACGCCCAGGGTCGGTGCATCAGCCACTGGCGTGATGTCGATCTTGATCGTGCCGGTGCTGCCTAGTAGTTGGCCGTCGGTTGGCTGGAATTGCAGTTGTGCGTAGTCAGCCTTCTGATCGCCAATGCCCGCAGCATTGCCGTTCGCGCCCGACTCGTTGGCATCCGGCATGAAGCGCAGCTTGCCCGCGTCGATGTCGGCCTTGCTGAAGGTCTGGTTGTTGGCGACGTCTTTCCACGTCGAACCGTCCAGATACTGCAGTTTGCCTTCGCCCGGCAGCTGGGTGATTTTCACCCCGAGGCTGCTGGCCGGGCTGTCGACGTCAGTCACACCGAAGGTCGACCAGCCGAGGATCAGCGGCGTGTCTTCCGTGCCGGTGACGTTGCTCGGTGCGGCGATCGGCGCATCGTTGACCGCCACCACGTTGACCGTGGTGGTCGCGGTGTTGGAGTAGTTGCCGCCATCGGTCACGGTGACGGTGATGATGCGCGGCACGGTGCTCGGGTCTTCACTGTTGTTGGTGAAGCTGATGTTCTTGATGGCCTGCATGTAGTCAGCCAGCGTCGCGTTACCCGACAAGGTCAGGGTCACGGTGCCGTTGGTGCTGTTGGCATTGATGCTGATGCCATTGACGCTGTTGCCCAGATTCAGCGCATCGCCGTCCTGACGGTTGGTCAGTACCACGGTGGCGCCGGTGAGCATGGTGCTGTCCGGGTCGGTGATCTTGATATCGGTGTCGGCAATCGACACGCCCGCGCCCGGGGTGTTTTCGGTGAAGGTCACCTTGTAGTCGGCACCGGTGGCGCCGCTGGAGTTGTTGGCATCCAGGTCGATGACCGGCGGCGCATCGTTGTCGATGATCGAGGTGCTGACGCTGCCGTTGGTGGCGCTGATCGCGAGGTTCTCGAAGTTGCCGCCCGTGGCCGAGTCGATCTTGACCACGAAGTTCTCGGTGCCTTCGGTGATCTTGTCATCGATGGTGGCGACGTTGAACTGCGCGCTGCTCGCACCTGCCGGGATCTTCACGGTGTACACACCGGTGAAGTCCGAACCGTCGGCGGCGGTACCGCTGTAGACGATTTTCAGGGTCACGTCGGTTTGCGCCGGGTGGTTCAGGCTGACCGTGTAGCTGGCGGTCTGGCCTTCGGTCACCGAGCTGCTGCCGGTGATGCTGACAGTAGTGGTGTCGATGGTGTCGGTGACGCTGGTCACGGCGGGTGTGTTGCTGGTCACCAGGTTTTCGAAGCTGCCACCGGTGGCGTTGCTGATTGTTGCCTGCACGGTGCCGGCGTCTTTGTAGACGTCGTCAGCCGGTGCAGGAACGGTCACGGTGCCGGTGGTTTTGCCGGCTTCGATGGTGATCACCGAGCCGTTGCTCAGGGTCACGGTCACTGGCGAGCCAGCGGCGTTGGTCAAGGTTGCGGTGTAGGTAATCTGGCCACCTTCGGCCACAGTGCCGGTCGCTGACAGCGACAGGTTGGTGGTGTCGACGGTGTCGGTCACGGTGGTGCTGACCGGGGTTTTGTCGGCGACCAGATTTTCGTAGTTACCGCCACTGACGTTAGTGATCGAGTTGGTCAACGGAGTGTGGCCAGTCAGCGCATCGTTCGGTGCGATGGTGGTCACGGTGCCGGTGGTTTTGCCGATGTCGATGGTGATGGTCTGACCGTTGGCCAGGGTGACCACGACAGGCGCGTTGGTTACCGCCGCACCGACTGTCGCGGTGTAGACGACGTTGCCACCTTCGGCCGCTGTCGCAGTGGCCGTCAGTTTCACGGTCGTGGTGTCGATGGTGTCGGTGACGCTGGTCACGGCTGGCGCAGTGCTGGTCACCAGATTTTCGAAACTGCCACCGGTGGCGGTTTTGATGGTTGCCTGCACGTTGCCGGCGTCTTTGTAGACGTCGTCAGCTGGAGCAGCCACGGTCACGGTGCCGGTGGTTTTGCCGGCTTCGATGGTGATCACCGAGCCGTTGCTCAGGGTCACGGTGACTGGCGAGCCAGCGGCGTTGGTCAGGGTTGCGGTGTAGGTGATTTGGCCACCTTCGGCCACGGTGCCGGTCGCGGACAGCGACAGGTTGGTGGTGTCGACGGTGTCAGTCACGGTGGTGCTGACCGGGGTTTTGTCGGCTACCAGATTTTCGTAGTTACCGCCGCTGACGTTGGTGATCGAGTTGGTCAGTGGGGTGTGGCCAGTCAACGCATCGTTCGGCGCAGTGGAGGTCACGGTGCCGGTGGTTTTGCCGATGTCGATGGTGATGGTCTGACCGTTGGCCAAAGTCACTACTACTGGCGAATTGGTAACCGGAGCACCGACAGTCGCGGTGTATACGACGTTGCCGCCTTCTGCAGCTGTCGCCGTTGCCGTCAACTTCACAGTGGTGGTGTCGATGGTATCGGTGACGCTGGTCACGGCTGGCGTCGTGCTCGGTACCAGACTTTCGAAGTTGCCACCGGTGGCGTTGCTGATGGTTGCCTGCACGGTGCCGGCGTCTTTATAGACGTCGTCCGCCGGAGCAGCGACGGTCACGGTGCCGGTGGTTTTCCCGGCTTCGATGTTGATCACAGCGCCGTTCGACAAAGTCACCGTCACTGGCGAGCCAGCGGCGTTGGTCAATGTCGCGGTGTAAACGATCGAGCCACCTTCGGCGACTGAGTTCGTAGCGCTGAGTGACAGGTTTGTCGTGTCGACGGTGTCGGTCACGGTGGTGCTGACCGGAGTTTTGTCGGCCACGAGGTTTTCGTAGTTGCCGCCGCTGACGTTGGTGATCGAGTTGGTCAATGGTGCATGGCCGGTCAGCACGTCGTTAGGTGCGGCGGTGGTTGCGGTGCCAGTGGTTTGACCTACAGCGATGGTGATCGTCTGACCGTTGGCCAAGGTCACGGTGACTGGTGAGCCGGTTACCGGAGCACCGACGGTTGCCGTGTAGACGACGTTGCCACCTTCGGCCGCTGTCGCGGTGGCCGTCAGTTTCACCGTGGTGGTGTCGATGGTGTCGGTGACGCTGGTCACGGCTGGCGCGGTGCTGGTTACCAGGTTTTCGAAACTGCCACCGGTGGCGGTTTTGATGGTGGCCTGCACGTTGCCGGCGTCTTTGTAGACGTCGTCAGCTGGAGCAGCGACGGTGACGGTGCCGGTGGTTTTGCCTGCGTCGATGGTGATCACCGAGCCGTTGCTCAGGGTCACGGTGACTGGCGAGCCAGCGGCGTTAGTCAATGTTGCGGTGTAGGTGATCTGGCCACCTTCGGCCACGGTGCCGGTCGCGGACAGCGACAGGTTAGTGGTGTCCACGGTGTCAGTCACGGTGGTGTTGACCGGCGTCTTGTCGGCGACGAGGTTTTCGTAGTTGCCGCCGCTGACGTTAGTGATCGCGTTGGTCAGTGGAGCATGACCGGTCAACACGTCGTTTGGTGCGGTGGTTGTTGCGGTGCCAGTGGTTTGACCCACAGCGATGGTGATGGTCTGACCGTTGGCCAGGGTCACGGTGACTGGCGAGCCGGTTACCGGAGCACCGACGGTTGCCGTGTAGACGACGTTGCCACCCTCGGCTGCGGTTGTAGTCGCAGTGAGTTTCACGGTGGTGGTGTCGATGGTATCGGTCACGCTGGTGATCGCTGGAGCAGTGCTTGGTACCAGGTTCTCGAAGTTGCCACCGGTGGCGCTGCTGATGGTTGCCTGCACAGTGCCGGCGTCTTTGTAGACGTCATCGGCTGGCGCTGGAACCGTCGCAGTGCCGGTGGTTTTACCGGCGTCGATGGTGATTACCGCACCGTTGGACAGCGTCACGGTGACAGGCGAGCCAGCGGCGTTAGTCAGGGTTGCGGTGTAGACAATCGAGCCACCTTCAGCGACCGAGTTGGTGGCGCTCAGCGTCAGGTTTGTCGTGTCGACGGTGTCGGTCACGGTGGTGCTGACTGGCGTCTTGTCGGCGACGAGGTTCTCGAAGTTGCCGCCGCTGACGTTGGTGATCGAGTTGGTCAGCGGTGCATGGCCAGTCAGTACGTCGTTTGGCGCAGTGGTGGTTGCAGTGCCAGTGGTCTGGCCCACGCCGATGGTGATGGTCTGACCGTTAGCCAGCGTTACGACCACAGGCGAATTGGTTACCGGAGCACCAACAGTGGCGGTGTAGACGACGTTGCCACCTTCGGCTGTGCTAGCGGTGGCCGTCAGCTTCACGGTCGTGGTGTCGATGGTGTCGGTCACGCTGGTTACGGCTGGCGCAGTGCTGGTCACCAGGTTTTCGAAACTGCCACCGGTGGCGGTTTTGATGGTTGCCTGCACGTTGCCGGCGTCTTTGTAGACGTCGTCAGCTGGAGCCGCGACGGTGACGGTGCCGGTGGTTTTGCCCGCTTCGATGTTGATGACTGCGCCGTTCGACAGGGTCACGGTCACTGGCGAGCCAGCGGCGTTGGTCAATGTCGCGGTGTAAACAATCGAGCCACCCTCGGCGACAGAGCCGGTCGCGGACAGCGACAAATTGGTGGTGTCGACAGTGTCAGTCACATTGGTCGAAACCGGAGTTTTGTCGGCCACGAGATTTTCGTAGTTGCCGCCGGTTACGCCAGTGATCGCGTTGGTCAGCGGAGCATGGCCAGTCAGCGCATCGTTCGGTGCGGTGAAGATCACAGTTCCGGTGGTTTTGCCGACTTCGATGGTGATGCTCTGGCCGTTGGACAGGCTTACGGTGACCGGCGAACCAGTAACCGGAGCGCCGACGGTGGCGGTATAGGTGACGTTGCCGCCTTCAGCGACCGAAGTATCGGCCGTCAGTTTGACGGTCGAGGTGTCGATGGTGTCAGTCACTTCGGTAACAGCTGGAACAGTGCTCGGTACCAGTTTTTCGAAGTCGCCGCCGGTTGCGGCAGAAATGGTTGCTTCGACTTTGCCGGCGTCTTTGTAAACGTCATCGGCAGGTGCAGCGACGGTCACATTGCCCGAAGTTTTGCCCGCTTCAATGGTGATCACGGCGCCGTTCGACAGAGTCACGGTGACTGGCGAGCCAGCGGCGTTGGTCAGAGTCGCGGTGTAAACAATCGAACCGCCTTCAGCCACAGAACCGATCGCGCTCAGCGACAGGTTAGTAGTGTCGACGGTGTCGGTAACGTTGGTCGAAACCGGAGTTTTATCAGCAACGAGATTCTCGTAGTTGCCGCCAGTCACGCCGGTAATCGAGTTGGTGATCGGCGCGTGGCCGGTCAACGCATCGTTTGGCGCAATGAAGATCACGGTGCCAGTGGTTTTACCCACTTCAATCGTGATGTTCTGACCGTTGGCCAGGGTGACGACGACAGGCGAACCGGTCACTGGCGCACCAACAGTCGCGGTGTAGGTGACGGTGCCACCCTCGGCCGCTGTTTCGGAGGCGCTGAGTTTCACGGTCGAAGTGTCGATCGTGTCAGTCACTTCGGTAACAGCTGGAACAGTGCTCGGTACCAGTTTTTCGAAGTCGCCACCGGTTGCGGTAGAAATGGTCGCTTCGACTTTTCCTGCGTCTTTGTAAACGTCATCGGCAGGTGCAGCGACGGTCACGTTGCCCGAAGTTTTGCCCGCTTCAATGGTGATCACGGCGCCGTTCGACAGGGTCACGGTGACTGGCGAGCCAGCAGCGTTGGTCAATGTCGCGGTGTAAACAATCGAGCCACCTTCAGCCACGGAGCCAGTCGCGGACAGCGACAGGTTAGTGGTGTCGACGGTGTCGGTAACGTTGGTCGAAACCGGCGTCTTATCAGCCACCAGGTTCTCGTAGTTGCCGCCAGTCACGCCGGTAATCGAGTTGGTAATCGGCGCATGACCGGTCAGCGCATCGTTCGGTGCGGTGAAGGTCACGGTGCCAGTAGTTTTGCCCACTTCAATCGTGATGTTCTGGCCGTTGGCCAAGGTCACCACAACCGGCGAACCGGTTACTGGCGCGCCAACAGTAGCGGTGTAAATAACCGCACCACCTTCAGCAGCGGACTCGGTCGCGGTGAGTTTCACGGTCGAGGTGTCGATGGTGTCAGTCACTTCGGTAACGGCTGGAACAGTGCTCGGTACCAGTTTTTCGAAGTCACCACCGGTTGCGGCAGAAATGGTTGCTTCAACTTTGCCGGCGTCTTTGTAGACGTCATCGGCTGGCGCAGCGACGGTGACGTTGCCCGACGTTTTACCGGCTTCGATGGTGATCACGGCGCCGTTCGAGAGAGTCACTGTGACTGGCGAGCCAGCAGCGTTAGTCAGTGTCGCGGTGTAAACAATCGAGCCACCTTCAGCCACGGAGCCAGTCGCGGACAGCGACAGGTTAGTGGTGTCGACGGTATCAGTAACATTGGTCGAAACCGGTGTCTTGTCAGCCACCAGATTTTCGTAGTTGCCGCCAGAAACGTCGGTGATCGCATTGGTCAGCGCAGCATGGCCAGTCAGTGCGTCATTCGGCGCAGTAGTGGTCACGGTGCCGGTGGTTTTACCCACTTCAATCGTAATGTTCTGGCCGTTGGCCAAGGTCACCACAACCGGCGAACCGGTCACTGGCGCACCAACAGTCGCGGTGTAGGTGACGGTGCCACCCTCGGCCGCTGTTTCGGAAGCGCTGAGTTTGACGGTCGAGGTGTCGATGGTGTCGGTTACTTCGGTAATGGCTGGAGCAGTGCTCGGTACCAGATTTTCGAAGTTGCCACCGGTAGCAGTCGAAATCGTCGCTTCAACTTTACCGGCGTCCTTGTAGACGTCATCGGCTGGCGCTGGAACAGACACGGTGCCGGAAGTTTTGCCCGCTTCGATGGTGATTACAGCACCGTTCGACAGGGTCACGGTGACTGGCGAGCCAGCAGCGTTGGTCAGTGTCGCGGTGTAGATGATCGAACCACCTTCAGCCACGGAGCCAGTCGCGGACAGCGACAGGTTTGTGGTGTCGACGGTGTCGGTGACGTTGGTCGAAACCGGGGTTTTGTCGGCGACGAGGTTTTCGTAGTTGCCGCCAGTGACACCAGTAATCGCATTGGTAATCGGCGCATGACCGGTCAACGCATCGTTTGGCGCGGTGAAGGTCACGGTGCCAGTGGTTTTGCCCACTTCAATCGTGATGTTCTGACCATTGGCCAGAGTCACGACAACCGGCGAACCAGTTACTGGCGCGCCGACAGTCGCGGTGTAGGTGACGGTGCCACCCTCGGCCGCTGTTTCGGAGGCGCTGAGTTTCACGGTCGAAGTGTCGATGGTGTCGGTCACTTCTGTAACAGCTGGAACAGTGCTCGGTACCAGTTTTTCGAAGTCGCCACCGGTTGCGGCAGAAATGGTTGCTTCGACTTTGCCAGCATCTTTGTAGACGTCATCGGCAGGCGCAGCGACGGTCACGTTACCGCTGGTTTTGCCAGCCTCGATAGTGATCACGGCACCGTTCGACAGGGTCACCGTCACTGGCGAGCCAGCGGCGTTGGTCAATGTCGCGGTGTAAACGATCGAGCCACCTTCAGCCACCGAGCCAGTCGCGGACAACGACAGGTTAGTGGTGTCGACGGTATCAGTCACATTGGTCGAAACCGGTGTCTTGTCAGCCACCAGATTTTCGTAGTTGCCGCCAGAAACGTCGGTAATCGCATTGGTCAGCGCAGCATGGCCAGTCAGTGCGTCATTCGGCGCAGTGGTGGTCACGGTGCCTGTGGTTTTGCCCACTTCAATCGTGATGTTCTGGCCGTTGGCCAGAGTGACGACGACAGGCGAACCGGTCACTGGCGCACCCACAGTCGCGGTGTAAGTGACGTTGCCACCCTCAGCCGCCGACTCGGTCGCGGTCAGTTTGACGGTGGTGGTGTCGATAGTGTCGGTGATGTTGGTCACGGCCGGAACGGTGCTCGGCACCAGATTCTCGAAGTTGCCGCCCGTCGCGGTCGAGATAGTGGCTTCGACTTTGCCAGCGTCCTTGTAAACGTCATCCGCCGGAGCAGCAACGGTCACGGTGCCGCTGGTTTTGCCTGCTTCGATGGTGATCACTGCGCCGTTCGACAGGGTCACTGTCACCGGAGTACCGGCGGCGTTGGTCAGGGTCGCGGTGTAAACGATCGAACCACCTTCAGCCACCGAGTCGGTCGCGCTCAGGTTCAGGTTGGTGGTGTCGTTGGTGTCCGAAACCGCGGTGTCGGCGGACTTGCCGTCGACCGCGAGTTTTTCGTAGTTGCCGCCAGTGGCGCCATCGATGGTCACGCTCAGCGAGCTGCCGCCGGCCAATGGGCTGTTCGGCGCAACGTAGTTCACCGTGCCGGTGGTTTCACCGACGGCGATGGTGATGGTCTGGCCGTTGGACAGGTTCACGACAACCGGCGAGCCAGTTACGGGCGCGGTTACGGTAGCGGTGTAGACCACGGTTTCGCCTTCGGCGACGTTGGCGGTGGCGGTCAGCGACACGGTGGAGGTGTCGATGGTGTCATTGACGGTGGTGACGGCCGGGGCGGTGCTGGTGACGAGGTTTTCGAAATCGCCACCGGTTGCGCCTTTGATGGTCGCTTCAACGGTGCCGGCGTCTTTGTAGACGTCATCTTTCGGCGCGTCGACGGTCACGGTGCCCGTGGTTTTGCCAGCGTCGATGGTGATCACCGAGCCGTTGCTCAGGGTCACGGTTACCGGGCTGCCAGCAGCGTTGGTCAGGGTCGCGGTGTAAGTGATCTGGCCGCCTTCATCCACAGAACCGGTGGCGCTGAGCGACAGGTTGGTGGTGTCGGTGGTGTCGGTCACGGTGGTGCTGACCGGGGTTTTGTCGGCAACGAGATTTTCGTAGTTGCCGCCGGAAACGTTGGTGATCGAGTTGGTCAGCGGAGCATGACCGGTCAACGCATCGTTCGGCGCGGTAGTGCTCACGGTGCCGGTGGTTTTACCCACTTCGATGGTGATGTTCTGACCATTGGCCAGGGTCACGACAACCGGCGAACCGGTGACTGGCGCGCCGACGGTCGCGGTGTAGGTGACGGTGCCACCTTCAGCAGCGGTCTCGGTAGCGGTCAGTTTGACGGTCGAGGTGTCGATGGTGTCAGTGACGTCAGTCACGGCTGGCGTGGTGCTCGGAACGAGGTTCTCGAAGTTACCGCCCGTGGCGTCCTTGATGGTCACTTCGACTTTGCCGGCGTCTTTGTAGACGTCATCGGCTGGCGCTGCAACGGTCACGGTGCCCGTGGTTTTGCCCGCTTCGATGGTGATGGTCGAACCGTTCGACAGGGTCACTGTCACCGGCGTGCCGGCCGGGTTGGTCAGCGTCGCGGTGTAAACAATCGAACCGCCCTCGGCGACGGTGCCGGTCGCGCTCAGCGTCAGATCGGTGGTGTCGACGGTGTCGGTGACGGTGGTCGAAACCGGGGTTTTGTCGGCGACCAGATTCTCGTAGTTGCCGCCGCTCACGTCAGTGATCGCGTTGGTCAGCGGCGTGTGGCCGTTCAGCGCGTCGTTCGGCGCGGTAGTGCTCACGGTGCCGGTGGTTTTGCCGACTTCGATAGTGATGTTCTGGCCGTTAGCCAGGGTCACGACGACAGGCGAACCGGTGACTGGCGCGCCGACAGTCGCGGTGTAGGTGACGGTGCCACCTTCAGCAGCAGACTCGGTGGCGGTCAGTTTGACGGTCGAGGTGTCGATGGTGTCGGTGACTTCGGTCACGGCTGGGGTGGTGCTCGGAACGAGGTTCTCGAAGTTACCGCCGGTGGCGTCCTTGATGGTCACTTCAACTTTGCCGGCGTCTTTGTAGACATCATCGGCTGGCGCTGCAACGGTCACGGTGCCGGTGGTTTTACCGGCCTCGATGGTGATTACCGAACCGTTCGACAGGGTCACGGTGACAGGCGAGCCCGCAGCGTTGGTCAGGGTCGCGGTGTAGATGATCGAACCACCCTCGGCCACGGAACCGGTGGCGCTGAGCGACAGGTTGGTGGTGTCGGTGGTGTCGGTCACGGTGGTGGTGATCGGGGTTTTGTCGGCGACCAGATTTTCGTAGTTGCCGCCGGTCACGCCGGTGATCGAGTTGGTCAGCGGAGCCTGACCGGTCAGCGCATCGTTCGGTGCGGTGAAGGTCACGGTGCCGTTGGTTTTGCCGACTTCGATGGTGATGCTTTGGCCGTTGGCCAGGGTCACCACGACGGGCGAACCGGTGACCGGCGCGCCGACAGTGGCGGTGTAAGTGACGGTGCCGCCTTCAGCCACGGTGGTGTCGGCCGTCAGTTTTACGGTCGAGGTGTCGATGGTGTCAGTGACGTCGGTCACGGCTGGCGTGGTGCTCGGCACCAGGTTCTCGAAGTTGCCGCCGGTGGCGTCCTTGATAGTCACTTCGACTTTGCCGGCGTCTTTGTAGACGTCATCGGCTGGCGCGGCAACGGTCACGGAACCGGTGGTTTTGCCCGCTTCGATGGTGATGGTCGAACCGTTCGACAAGTTCACGGTGACTGGCGTGCCAGCCGGGTTGGTCAGCGTCGCGGTGTAAACAATCGAACCACCCTCAGCCACGGTGCCGGTCGCGCTCAGCGACAGGTTGGTGGTGTCGACGGTGTCGGTCACCGACGTTACGGCCGGGGTTTTGTCTGCGACGAGATTTTCGTAGTTGCCGCCGCTGGTGCCGTCGATTTTCACGCTCAGCGTGTTGCCGCCGGCCAGTGCATCGTTCGGTGCGGTGAAGTTGACGCTGCCGCTGCTGGCGCCGACCGGAATGGTGATGGTCTGGCCGTTGGACAGGGTCACGACAACCGGCGCGCCGGTGACCGGAGCGGTCACGGACGCGGTGTAAACCACCACGCCGCCTTCAACGGTGGCGGCGGTGGCGGTCAGCGAAACGGTGCTGTTGTCGATGGTGTCGGTCACGTCGGTGACGGCCGGAGTCTTGTCGACTACCAGGTTCTCGAAGTTACCGCCGGTGGTCTTGGTGATGCTCGCGTCGACTTTGCCGGCGTCCTTGTAGACGTCATCGCCCGGTGCGGCGACGGTGGCAGTGCCAGAGGTCGCGCCTTTGGCGATGTTGATCACCGCGCCGTTGCTCAGGGTCACGGTCATGGCCGTGCCGGCCGCGTTGGTCAGGCTTGCGGTATAGACGATCGAGCCGCCCTCGGCGACCGAACCGGTGGCGCTCAGGCTGATATTGGTGGCGTCGACGGTGTCGGTGACGGTGGTGACCACCGCCGAACGGTTGGCATCAACCTGCTCGAAGTTGCCGCCGCTGTGGCTGGCAATCGCGGTCTGTACTTTGCCGCCGTCAATGTACGGGGTGTTGGCAGGCGCGGCGAAATTCACCGAACCGCTGGTCGCACCGGCAGCAATGTTGATCACTGCGCCGTTGGCCAGGGTCACGGTCATCGCGGTGCCGGCCGGATTGCTCAGGGTCGCGGTGTAGGTGATCTGGCCACCTTCGCTGACGGTGTCGCTGGCGCTGAGGGTCAGCGTGGTTTTGTCGACGGTGTCATTGACGGTGGTGCTGACCGGGGTCTTGCTGACGTCGAGTTTTTCGAAGTTGCCGCCGGTTGCGTCGGTCATGGTCACGGTGAGCTTGCTGACGTCTTTGTAAACGTCATCGCTCGGCGCCGCGATGGTCACCGAACCGCTGGTTTTGCCAGCCTCGATGGTGATGGTCTGGCCGTTGCTCAGGTTGACGGTCACCGGCGTTTGCGCGGCGTTGGTCAGGGTCGCGGTGTAGGTGATCGAGGTGCCTTCGAGCACATAGCTTTCAGCGCTGAGGGTCAGGTGCGTGGTGTTGATGGTGTCGGCGACGTTGGTCACCGCTGGCGTCGGATTGGCCACCAGGTTTTCGAAATTGCCGCCGTCGGTGCCCTTGATGGTCACTTCGACTTTGCCGGCGTCTTTGTAGACGTCATCGGCAGGCGCAGGAACGGTCACGGTGCCGGTGGTCTTGCCGGCGTCGATGGTGATGGTCGAACCGTTGCTCAGGGTCACGGTCACCGGGGTGCCGGCCGGGTTGGTCAGCGTCGCGGTGTAGACGATCTGCCCGCCTTCGTTGACGTTGCCGGTGGCGGTCAGCGAAACGGTGGTGGTGTCGACGGTGTCGGTCACGGTGGTGCTGACCGGGGTTTTGTCGGCGACCAGATTTTCGTAGTTGCCGCCGCTGACATTGGTGATCGAGTTGGTCAGCGGTGCGTGACCGGCCAACACGTCGTTCGGTGCGGTGGTCGACACGGTGCCGGTGGTTTGGCCGACAGCGATGGTGATGCTTTGGCCGTTAGCCAGGGTGACTACGACTGGCGAGCCGGTCACTGGGGCGCCAACAGTGGCGGTGTAGGTGACGGTGCCGCCTTCAGCCGCAGTCTCGGTGGCGGTCAGTTTCACCGTCGAAGTGTCGATGGTATCAGTGACGTCGGTCACGGCTGCAACGGTGCTTGGCACCAGGTTCTCGAAGTCGCCGCCAGTGGCTTCCTTGATGGTCACTTCGACTTTGCCGGCGTCTTTATAGACGTCATCGGCAGGCGCAGCGACGGTCACGGTGCCGGTGGTTTTGCCAGCGTCGATGGTGATTACCGAGCCGTTGCTCAGGGTCACGGTGACTGGCGAGCCTGCTGCGTTGGTCAGGGTCGCGGTGTAAACGATCGAACCGCCTTCAGCCACGGTACCGGTGGCGCTGAGCGTCAGGTTGGTGGTGTCAGTGGTGTCGGTCACGGTGGTGCTGACCGGGGTTTTGTCAGCGACCAGATTTTCGTAGTTGCCGCCGCTGACTTCGGTGATCGAGTTGGTCAGAGGCGCGTGACCGGTCAACGCATCGTTCGGTGCGATGGCGGTCGCGGTGCCGGTGGTCTGGCCGACGGCGATGGTGATGGTCTGACCGTTGGCCAGGGTCACGATGACCGGCGAACCGGTGACTGGCGCGCCGACGGTCGCGGTGTAAGTGACGGTGCCACCTTCAGCAGCGGTCTCGGTCGCGGTCAGTTTCACCGTCGAGGTGTCGAGGGTGTCGGTCACGTCGGTGACGGCTGGCGTGGTGCTCGGAACGAGGTTCTCGAAGTCGCCGCCGGTGGCGTCCTTGATGCTCACTTCGACTTTGCCGGCGTCTTTGTAGACGTCATCGGCAGGGGCCGCAACGGTCACGGTGCCGGTGGTTTTACCAGCCTCGATGGTGATCACGGCGCCGTTCGACAAGGTTACGGTGACGGGCGAGCCGGCAGCGTTGGTCAGGGTCGCGGTGTAAACGATCGAACCGCCTTCAGCCACGGTACCGGTGGCGCTGAGGGACAGATTGGTGGTGTCGGTGGTGTCGGTGACGGTGGTGCTGACCGGAGTTTTGTCAGCCACCAGATTTTCGTAGTTACCGCCGGACACCTCAGTGATCGACGTGGTCAGCGGCGCATGGCCGGTCAGCGCATCGTTCGGTGCAGTGGCGGTTACGGTGCCGGTGGTCTGGCCGACCGCGATGGTGATGGTTTGGCCATTGGCCAAGGTCACGACGACAGGCGAACCGGTGACCGGCGCGCCAACGGTAGCGGTGTAGGTGACGGTGCCGCCTTCAGCCACGGTGGTGTCAGCGGTCAGTTTGACGGTCGACGTGTCGAGGGTGTCGGTCACTTCGGTGACAGCTGGAACGGTGCTTGGCACCAGATTCTCGAAGTTGCCGCCAGTGGCGTTGTCGATGCTGACTTCGACTTTGCCGGCGTCTTTATAGACGTCATCGGCAGGCGCAGCGACGGTCACGGTGCCAGTGGTTTTGCCCGCTTCGATGGTGATCACCGAGCCGTTTGACAGGGTCACGGTCACCGGCGTGCCGGCCGGGTTGGTCAGGGTTGCGGTGTAAACGATCGAACCGCCTTCAGCCACAGAACCGGTGGCGCTGAGCGACAGGTTGGTGGTGTCGGCAACATCGGTGACGTTAGTGGAAACCGGAGTTTTGTCGGCGACCAGATTTTCGTAATTGCCACCGCTGACATTGGTGATCGAGTTGCTCAGCGGCGCGTTGCCGGCCAGCGCGTCGTTCGGCGCGGTGGTGGTCACGGTGCCGGTGGTTTGGCCGACCGCGATGGTGATGTTTTGGCCGTTGGCCAAGGTCACGACAACCGGAGAGCCGGTGACTGGCGCGCCAACGGTTGCGGTGTAAGTGACGGTGCCGCCTTCAGCCACCGAGGTGTCAGCCGTCAATTTCACGGTCGAGGTGTCGACGGTGTCGGTCACTTCGGTGACGGCCGGAACGGTGCTCGGCACCAGGTTCTCGAAATTGCCGCCAGTGACGTTATTGATGCTGACTTCGACTTGGCCGGCGTCTTTATAGACGTCATCCGCCGGTGCCGCGACGGTCACGGTGCCGGTGGTTTTGCCGGCGTCGATGGTGATCACCGAGCCGTTGCTCAGGGTCACGGTGACTGGCGTGCCGGCCGGATTGGTCAAGGTTGCGGTGTAAACGATCGAACCGCCTTCAGCAACGGTGCCGGTCGCGGACAGCGACAGATTGGTGGTGTCGATCGAATCGGTAATCGTGGTGGTCGCTGGCGTGGTGTTCGGCACCAGGTTTTCGAAGTTGCCGCCGGTTGCGCCGGTAATCGTGGTGCTGACCGTGCTGCCATTGTTGTAGACGTCGTTGGCCGCTGTCGGCACGTTGACGCTGCCGGTGGTTTTGCCGGCTTCAATGGTGATGGTCGAACCGTTCGACAGGGTGATCGTCACCGGCGTTTGCGCGGCGTTGGTCAGGGTCGCGGTGTAGGTGATCTGGCCACCTTCAACGACGGTGCCGGTGGCGGTGAGGCTGACGTTGGTGGTGTCGACCGAATCAGTGATGGTGGTTACTGCTGGCGTCGGGTTTGGCACCAGATTTTCGAAGTTGCCGCCGGTTGCACTGGTGATGGTGGTAGTTACGGTGCTGCCATTGTTGTAGACGTCGTTGGCCGGGGTCGGCACGTTGACGACGCCCGTGGTCTGGCCGGCTTCGATGGTAATGGTCGAGCCGTTCGACAGGGTGACGGTTACCGGCGTCTGCGCCGGGTTGGTCAGGGTCGCGGTGTAGGTGATCTGTCCGCCTTCGGTGACGCTCGAGCCAGCGGTCAGGGTGACCGTGGTGGTGTCGATCGAATCGGTGATGGTGGTCACTGCCGGCGTCGGGTTCGGCACCAGATTTTCGAAGTTGCCGCCGGTTGCACCAGTAATCGTGGTGCTGACAGTGCTGCCATTGTTGTAGACGTCATTGGCCGCTGTCGGCACGTTGACGACGCCCGTGGTCTGGCCGGCTTCGATGGTGATCGTCGAGCCGTTCGACAGAGTGACGGTGACCGGGGTTTGCGCCGGGTTGGTCAGGGTCGCGGTGTAGGTGATCTGACCGCCTTCGGTGACGGTCGAGCCAGCGGTCAGGGTGACCGTGGTGGTGTCGATCGAATCGGTGATGGTGGTTACTGCTGGCGTCGGATTCGGCACCAGATTTTCGAAGTTGCCACCGGTGGCACCAGTGATTGTGGTGGTGACGGTGCTGCCGTTGTTGTAGACGTCATTGGCCGCTGTCGGCACGTTGACGACGCCCGTGGTCTGGCCGGCTTCGATGGTGATGGTCGAGCCGTTCGACAGAGTGACGGTCACCGGGGTCTGCGCCGGGTTGGTCAGGGTCGCGGTGTAAGTGATCTGGCCGCCTTCAGTGACGGTCGAGCCAGCAGTCAGCGTGACCGTGGTGGTGTCCACCGAATCAGTAATGGTGGTGGTCGCCGGCGTCGGGTTCGGCACCAGATTTTCGAAGTTGCCACCGGTGGTGCCGGTAATCGTGGTGCTGACAGTGCTGCCGTTGTTGTAGACGTCATTCGCCGGGGTCGGCACGTTGACGACGCCCGTGGTCTGGCCGGCTTCGATGGTGATCGTCGAGCCGTTCGACAGGGTGACGGTGACCGGGGTTTGCGCCGGGTTGGTCAGGGTCGCGGTGTAAGTGATCTGACCGCCTTCGGTGACGGTCGAGCCAGCGGTCAGAGTGACCGTGGTGGTGTCCACCGAATCGGTAATGGTGGTGGTCGCTGGCGTCGGGTTCGGCACCAGATTTTCGAAGTTGCCACCGGTGGCACCAGTGATGGTCGTGGTGACGGTGCTGCCATTGTTATAGACGTCGTTCGGCGGCGTTGGCACGTTGACGGTGCCGGTGGTCTGGCCCGCGCCAATGGTGATGGTCGAGCCGTTCGACAGGGTGACGGTCACCGGGGTTTGCGCCGGGTTGGTCAGGGTCGCGGTGTAGGTGATCTGGCCGCCTTCGGTGACATTCGTGCCCGCCGTCAAAGTGACGGTGGTGGTGTCGATGGTGTCGGTGACCTGGGTCGTGGCCGGGACGGTTGGCGGGGTCACGTTGATGCCGTTGCCGCCGGTGGTGCCGGTGACGGTCACGTCGATCTGGGTCGAGTCGTTATAAACAGTGTCGTTCGGCGCCAGCGGTACGTTGACGGTGCCCGTGGTCGAACCGGCCGGAACCACAATCACCGCGCCGTTGGACAAGGTGATGGTCAGGTCGGTCAGCGGCGCCTGGGTCAGGGTCGCGGTGTACACCAGCACGCCACCGGCTTCGGTGATGGTCGGTGTGGCGCTGACGCTAAGAGTCGAATCGCGCAAAGCATTCGTGGTGGTGTCGGTGGTCTGCCCGCCGGTGATGTCTTGCGTGGTCTGACCGGCAGCGTTGATGCCTGCGGTCGGGAAGCCAATCGTCGGGTCAACGCGGCCAGCGGTGGCGTCGAGCATCACGAAACTGTGGCCACCACCGGCAGCACCGCCAGTGCCTGCGGCGCTTGGGCCGGCAGCGGTAGCGTCGAGGGCGGTCGTCGGGTCGACACCGGCGGCGATGGCTTGCTGCAATTCTTCTACAGAAGGCGCTGCCTGCGCGGTGGCTTCGGCCAGGTCAGTGCTGGAGTCGGGCGCGTTGGCGCTCCACTGCGTTTCGCGACCGAGGTCGAGGGTGCGGCCATCTGCCAATTCAAGCGACACGGCGCCGGAGAGGCCGGTGTCGATCTGGTCGCCGACAAACAGGCGATCGCCTTCAACGAGTACGCGACGCACGCCCTCTGGTGACACCACGAATACCTGACCAACAATGCTTTTGACGATGGCAACAACACTGCTCATTGAAGACTCTCCGGGTGTCACGTTCAGTTGACTTCCATGGACCTGATGGCATGGGCGCCGATTCAGTCTGGACGTACTTTTAAATTTTGCGTAGCAAGTTTGACGCGTCTAATCGTCAATAATTTGGCTAGATTCTTTCGCTATTAACTTTATGCCAAACTATTGACCTTCTGGGTGCCATCCTAAACAATCGCCCCAGTAATGTCACATTGATATTTCCGCGGCGACCCGTCCTTCAGCGTGTGATCCAGTTCCTGTTTTGAACTTTCCGACATACGGTCAATCTGGTTGCCATCATCCGACGCAGCGCCCCGTTTTTGCTGTGATTCAAGACAAGAAGTTCTGGGAAATTCCTACCATGCGTTCGCCCCTGCTTTTCGCCGTACCCTTCGCTCTCGCCGCCTCTTTTGTACAAGCACAATCCTTACCAGAAGCCATGCAGCAGGCATTGGATGTCCATCCGGAGATCCAGGCAGGGGTCAACAGTCGTTTGGCGGCGGATTATCAATTAAGAGCAGCGAAAGGTGGATACCTGCCGAAGGTCGATCTGCTGGGTGGTTATGGCCGTGAAGGCACCGACAGCGTGACCACGCGCGCCGATTCCGGTAACCACTACGAAACCCTGAACCGCAGCGAGTCAAGTTTACGTCTCTCGCAAATGGTTTTTGACGGTTTTGCCACTTCCAGCGAAGTCGGGCGTCAACAAGCCACCGTTAACTCCCGAGCTTACTCGTTGCTCGGCACTTCCGAGCGCACCGCGTTGACCGTCGCCCAGGTTTATCTGGACGTGCTGACCCGCCGCGAGTTCGTGCGTCTGGCCGAAGAAAACCTCAAGAGCCACCAGCGTATCTACGATCAGATCCAGTTGCGCACTCAGCGCGGCGTCGGCAGCGGCGCCGACCTCGATCAGGCCGAAGCGCGTATGGCTCAGGCCCGCAACAACCTGATCACCGAGCAAACCAACCTCGCCGACTCGGAAACCAACTTCCTCAGCGCCGTCGGCCAGATGCCGGATCAGCTGGAGCGCCCGGCGCCGTTCATCGCGATGATGCCGGCCAACCTCAATGAAGCGCGCACGCAGATGGTCGAAAACAGCCCGATCCTGCGTTCGGCCGAGTCCGATATCGCCGCTGCCGAGAAGCAGTACGAGACCGCCAAGTCGACCTTCTACCCGCGTTTCGACGCTGAACTGGGCCGCACCGCCGACAACGATATCGATGGCCAGAACGGTCACAACAACGAGTGGCAAGCCATGCTGCGCATGCGCTTCAACCTCTATTCCGGTGGCAGCAACAAGGCTGATCTGGAATCGAAGTCGTACCTGTCGAACCAGGCGTTGGACATCCGCAACAACGCCCTGCGTCAGTTGAACGAAGAGCTGGGCCTGGCCTGGAACGCCTTGAACAACGCCAACGCGCAGGTGCCGATCGCGCAGCAATACGTCGATCACAGCACCGCCGTACGCACTGCTTATCAGCGTCAATTCAGCCTCGGCGAACGCACCCTGCTCGATTTGCTCGACAGCGAAAACGAGCTGTTCACCGCATCGCGTCGTCTGGCTGAAATCAAAAACATTCAGTTATTTACTCAGTACCGAATCAAGGCGACCATGGGCGAGTTGCTCAGAAGCCAGGGAGTGGTCGCGCCGTTGGCATCCGTTGTGCAGAACGACGTGAAGCCCAAGGTTCAGCTGCCTGGGATGAATTGAGTTATCCCTTTCAACTGTTAAAGAGTGTCGAGCGTGGAATCAGAAGTCAGTCGAGTTCATCTCAGTCATGATCCACGCGCGTTGCACGACGATCCGTTACTGGACGGTCTGCTCGCCCTTTGCATGCTGCATCAGAAGCCTGCCAGCGCGGCGATGCTGACCACCGGCCTGCCGCTGCCCAAACAACGTTTGAGTGTCGAGTTGCTGCCCCGCGCGGCGGCTCGCGCCGGCCTGCAAGGGCGGGTGTTGCAGCGCAAACTGGAAGAAATTCCGGCGATCGCCATGCCCGCGCTGTTGCTGCTCAAGGATGGCCGCAGCGCCGTCCTGTTGGGCTGGCAAGGTGAAGATGAAGCGCGGGTGCTGCTCAGCGAAAGCGACGGCGGCGAGTCCGTGGTCAGCCGCGAACTGCTCGCCGACGATTACACCGGCAAAGTCTTCTTCGCCCAGCCGCAACACAAATTCGACGTCAACCACGGCACGCTGATTCCGCGCGCTCGCTCGTGGTTCCGCGACACCCTCAAGCGTTCGCGCTGGCTGTACGCCGATGCGATTGCCGCAAGTTTCCTGATCAACATCATTGCGATGGCCGCGCCGCTGTTTGTGATGAACGTCTACGACCGCGTGGTGCCGAACCAGGCCGAAGCGACCCTGTGGGTCTTGGCCCTCGGGATTACCGGCGCTTACCTGTTCGACCTGATCCTCAAGAGCCTGCGCAGTTTGTGCCTGGATCTGGCCGGCAAGAAAACCGACCTGATCATCTCGGCGACGCTGTTCGAGCGCATCGTCGGCATGTCGATGAAGTATCGCCCGGCGCGAGTCGGCAGCTTTGCGCAGAACATTCACGAGTTTCAGAGCCTGCGCGATTTCCTCGCCTCGCTAACCCTCACCAGCCTGATCGACCTGCCGTTCACCATCCTGATCTTCATCGTCATCGCCATTCTTGGCGGGCATCTGGTGTGGATTCCGGTGCTGGCGTTCCCGATTGCCTTGCTGATCGGCTACGCCTTGCAGAAGCCGCTGGTGGCCACGATGGAACGCACCATGGCCCTCGGCGCGGAGCGTCAATCGAGCCTGATCGAAACCCTCGCCGGTCTCGACGCGGTCAAGGTCAACAACGCCGAAAGCGAACGCCAGTACCAGTGGGAACAGACCATCGGCACCCTCAGCCGCCTCGAACTGCGGGTGAAAATGCTCTCCGGCCTGGCGATGAACATCACCCTGCTGATCCAGCAACTGGCCGGGGTGATCATGATCGTCTTCGGCGTGTACCAGATCATCGACGGGCACCTGAGCATGGGCGGTCTGATCGCTTGCTACATGCTCAGCGGTCGCGCGCTGAGCCCGCTGGCCTCGCTGTCCGGTCTGCTGACTCGCTATCAACAGGCGCGGGTGACCATGACCTCGGTCGATCAAATGATGGAGCTGCCGCAAGAGCGCAACTTCGAAGAGCGCCCGCTGAGCCGCAAGGTTTTGCAAGGCGCGATCGAGTGCCGCCAGCTCAACTTCACCTACCCGGAACAACAGAACCCGGCGCTGAAGAACATCAACCTGGTGGTTCGTCCCGGCGAAAAAATCGGCATCATCGGTCGCAGTGGCTCGGGCAAAAGCTCCCTGGCCAAACTGCTGGTTGGCCTCTATCAGCCGGACGATGGCGCCTTGCTGGTCGACGGTGTGGACATTCGCCAGATCGACGTCAGCGAGCTGCGCTACAACATCGGCTATGTGCCACAAGACATCCAACTGCTGGCCGGCACCCTGCGTGACAACCTGGTTTCCGGTGCGCGTTATGTAGAAGACGAACTGGTGCTGCAAGCCGCTGAACTGGCCGGCGTCCACGAATTCGCGCGTCTGCACCCGCAAGGCTACGAGCTGCAAGTCGGCGAGCGCGGGCAGAACCTCTCCGGTGGCCAACGACAAAACGTCGCGCTGGCCCGCGCGCTGTTGCTCAATCCGCCGATTCTGCTGATGGATGAACCCACCAGCGCGATGGACAACACCGGCGAAGAACGCCTCAAGCAACGCCTCGCGGCAGTAATTGAAAACAAGACCGTGATACTGGTCACGCACCGGGCTTCACTGTTGTCGCTGGTCGATCGCCTGTTGGTGGTCGACCGTGGTCAGATTCTCGCCGATGGCCCGAAAGCCGCCGTGATGGAAGCGTTGAAGAAGGGGCAGATCAGTGTTGCTTAAGTCGGGTTTCAAGGATTCGATCCGTCGCTACTTCAAGGGCTCGGCATCGTTGCAGGGCCAGCCGCTGCCAGAGGTGAACAAGGCGCTGATCGAGGACGCCCCGCGCGTCGTGCGCCTGACCATTTGGGCGATCATCGGCTTCTTCGTTTTTCTTATGCTCTGGGCCAATTTCGCCGTGATCGACGAAGTGACCAAGGGCGACGGCAAGGCGATTCCGTCGTCGAAGATCCAGAAAATCCAGAACCTTGAGGGCGGGATCGTCTCCGAACTGTTCGTCAAGGAAGGCCAGATCGTTGAGGCCGGCGCACCGCTGATTCGTCTCGACGACACGCGATTTGCCTCCAACGTCGGCGAAACCGAGGCCGATCGTCTGTCGATGTTGCTGCGCGTTGAGCGTCTGAGCGCCGAAGTCGATGACCGTCCGCTGAATTTTCCTGAGGACGTGCTGAAAGCCGTGCCGGGGCAGGCGAAAAGCGAAGAGTCGCTGTACATCAGCCGCCGCCAGCAACTGCACGACGAGATTGGCGGTCTGCAGGAGCAGTTGATTCAGCGTCAGCAAGAGCTTCGCGAATTTGGCTCGAAGCAGGGACAATACCGCCAGCAACTCGGCTTGCAGCGTCAGGAAATCAACATGTCCGAGCCGCTGGTGGCGCAGGGCGCAGTGTCCCCGGTGGAAGTGCTGCGCCTGAAGCGTGCCGAAGTGGAAACCCGTGGTCAGCTCGATGCCACAACTTTGGCGATTCCGCGTGCCGAATCGGCGATCAAGGAAGTGCAGCGCAAGATCGACGAGACGCGCGGCAAATTCCGCAGCGAAGCGCTGACCCAACTCAACGAGGCGCGCACCGACCTGAACAAGGCCAGCGCTACCGGCAAGGCGCTGGAAGATCGCGTCAGCCGTACGCTGGTCACCTCGCCGGTGCGGGGCATCGTCAACAAGTTGCTGGTCAACACCATCGGCGGCGTGATCCAGCCGGGCAGCGATCTGGTGGAAATTGTACCGCTGGACGACACCTTGCTGGTCGAAGCAAAAATCCGCCCGCAGGACATCGCGTTCCTGCATCCGGGCCAGGAAGCTACGGTGAAATTCACCGCGTACGACTACACCATTTATGGTGGCCTGAAAGCCAAGCTTGAGCAGATCGGTGCCGACACCATTACCGATGAAGACAAGAAGACCACGTATTACGTGATCAAGGTGCGTACGGAGCGCAGTCATCTGGGTACGGATGACAAGCCGTTGCTGATCATTCCGGGGATGGTCGCGTCGGTGGATATCATTACCGGCAAGAAATCGGTGTTGAGCTACCTGCTCAAGCCGATCATCCGCGCGCGGGCTGAGGCACTACACGAGCGTTGATTCTATAGTGGCTTCGCTGGCCTCATCGCGAGCAGGCTCACTCCTACAGGAATCGCATTTCTCCAGATGGAATGCGATCCCTGTAGGAGTGAGCCTGCTCGCGATAGCGTCAGCCGGAACAGCACTTCTCTGTCAGCAAGTGACAAAAACCGTCACTCACCACCCAGTCCATTCCTCACCATTCGCCATATCGTTATTCATTAACGGTATTTAATTTCCGATTCTTATAGCTATAAAGTCACTCCCCTGCGTACCTGCCGACCAATCGGCGCGCCGCACGACCTGAACCGACACGCAATCCAGCGTGAGTGTCTGATCGACGAGCGCGCCCATGAGCGCGCCGTGCGTGGGAGATTGAAAGATGTCCGCAGCTACTGCTACCCCAAGCGCCGCGAGCGCCGCGCCGCAAACCTTCGAAATTCGCCCGTTCAGCGGTGCCGTTGGCGCCGAGATCGTTGGCCTCGACCTCACCCGGCCGATCAATGATCAAGACTTTGCGCGCATCCATCGCGCGCACCTCGACCACCACGTCGTGGTATTCCGAGATCAGCAAATCACCCCGCAACAGCAGATCGACTTCAGCCGCCGCTTCGGTGTGTTGCAGATCCACGTGCTCAAGCAGTTCCTGCTGGCCAATCACCCGGAAATTCTCATCGTTTCCAACATCGTCGAAAACGGCCAAAACATCGGCCTCGGCGACGCCGGCAAATTCTGGCACTCCGACCTTTCCTATAAAGAGCTGCCGAGCCTTGGCTCGATGTTGCATGCGCAAGAGCTGCCTTCCGAGGGCGGCGACACCTTATTCGCTGACATGCATAAAGCCTGGGACAACCTGCCCGCCGAGCTGCGTAAAGCAGTCGAAGGGCGCAGCGCCGCGCATTCCTACACCGCGCGTTACAGCGAAACCAAATTCGAAGGCAACTGGCGCCCGACGCTAACCCCGGAGCAACTCGCTCAGGTCGCGGAAGTGGTGCACCCGGTGGTGCGCACGCACCCGGAAAACGGCCGCAAAGCGCTGTTCGTCAGCGAAGGTTTCACCACGCGCATCGTTGGTCTGCCGGACGACGAGAGCCAGCAACTGCTGAGCGAGCTCTACGCCCACAGCGTGTTGCCGCAAAACATCTACCGCCATCAGTGGCAGCCCCACGACCTGGTGTTCTGGGACAACCGTTCGCTGATCCACCTCGCCGCCGGCTGCCCCGCGCACCTGCGCCGCAAGCTGTATCGCACGACCATTCAGGGCGACGCGCCTTTCTGATTTGCCGGAGATTCGATCATGTCCAAACGACTTCCATTTGCCCCGCTGGCCGCCGCCATCGGCCTCGGTTTCAGCCTGATTGCCGGCAGCCTGGTGGCACCGACCGTGGCCCACGCCGAAGGTGAAATCCGCATCGCCGAACAGTTCGGCATTGTCTATTTATTGCTCAACGTGGTGCGCGATCAGGGCCTGATCGAGAAATACGGCAAGCAAGAAGGCATCGACATCAAGGTCGACTGGACGCAGCTCTCGGGCGGCGCCGCGGTCAACGATGCGCTGTTGTCCGGTTCCATCGACATTGCCGGTGCCGGCGTCGGGCCGCTGCTGACCATTTGGGATCGCACCCACGGCAAGCAAAACGTCAAAGCCGTCGCCTCGCTGGGCAACTTCCCTTACTACTTGGTCAGCAACAATCCGAAGGTCAAAACCATCGCCGATTTCACCGAGAAGGATCGCATCGCAGTGCCAGCGGTTGGCGTTTCGGTGCAGTCGCGCATCTTGCAATACGCGGCGGCCAAGCAGTGGGGCGACAAGGAATTCAATCGCCTCGACAAATACACCATCGCCGTTCCGCACCCGGACGCCACGGCTGCGTTGATCGCCGGCGGCACTGAGCTGACCGGGCATTTCTCCAACCCGCCGTTCCAGGATCAGGCGCTGGAAAATCCTAACGTTCACGTCGTGCTCAACTCGTATGACGTGCTCGGCCCGAACTCGCCGACGGTGCTGTTCGCCACCGAGAAATTCCGCGAGGAAAACCCGAAAACCTACAAAGCCTTCGTTGAAGCACTGACCGAGGCGGCGCAATTTGCGCAGAACGATAAGGGCGCGGCGGCCGACACTTATATCCGCGTGACCAAAGCGAAAATCGACCGCGCAGCGTTGCTGAAAATCATCGACAACCCGCAGTTCGAATTCAGCGTGACGCCGAAAAATACTTATCCACTGGCCGAATTCCTCTACCGCGTCGGCGCGATCAAAAACAAACCTGAATCGTGGAAGGACTACTTCTTCCAGGACGCCAAACCGCTGCAAGGGAGCTGATCGAGATGAACGCCCCTTTGCAAGGCCACGCGGCCAGCAACCTGATCGTCAACCGCGAAGCGCTGTTGGCGGTCGATCATGTCAGCCTCGAATACCGCACGCCGCAACGTGTGGTGCGCGCCACGCACCAGGTCAGTTTTGAAATCGACCCGGCCGATCGTTACGTGCTGCTCGGCCCGTCCGGTTGCGGCAAATCCACTTTGCTTAAAGCGGTCGCCGGGTTCATTCAACCGTGCGAAGGCGAGATCCGTCTGCAAGGCCAGCGCGTCGACGCGCCGGGGCCAGACCGGATTGTGGTGTTTCAGGAATTCGATCAACTGCCGCCGTGGAAAACTGTCAAACAGAACGTGATGTTTCCGCTGCTGGCGTCGCGCACGCTGAATAAAAAAGAGGCCGAAGAACGCGCGCTGCACTATCTGGAGAAGGTCGGGCTGGCAGCGTTTGCCGACGCTTATCCGCACACCTTGTCCGGCGGCATGAAAGCGCGCGTGGCGATTGCCCGGGCGTTGGCGATGCAGCCGAAAATCCTCTTGATGGACGAACCGTTCGCCGCGCTGGATGCGCTGACCCGCCGCAAGATGCAGGAAGAATTGCTGCTGCTCTGGGAAGAAGTGCGCTTCACCCTGTTGTTCGTCACGCACTCGATTGAGGAGGCGCTGGTGGTGGGCAATCGCATTTTGTTGCTGTCGCCACATCCGGGGCGGGTGCGCGCCGAAGTGCACAGCCATCAATACGATCTGCACAGCCTCGGTGGCGTGGCGTTTCAGGAATCGGCGCGGCGCATTCATCGTCTGCTGTTCGACGAAGGCCAGTCGCCGGAAACCGAGCGTGACCACGACTTCAACGACATTCGCATCGCCTATTGAGCGGCCAGGAGGATCAACCCGATGAGCCATTCATCATCTGTGCGTGAAGAATTCGAAATTGTTTTAGAGCCGCTGACTGAAGTGCCGGTCGAACGCGAACTGTCGCTCGGTACGCGGCTGTGGCAACAGGGTTGGCTGCGCAAAAGCCTGATCCTGATATTGCTCGCGGTGCTTTGGGAAATCGTCGCGCGTGTGCAAAACAACGATCTGTTGCTGCCGAGTTTTCTGCAGACCAGCCATGCGTTGTACGACGGCCTGCTCAGCGGCGAGTTGCTGAGCAAGGTGTGGATATCCTTGGTGGTGCTGCTCAAGGGTTATCTGATCGGCATCGTTCTGGCGTTTGCCCTGACGACACTGGCGGTGTCGACCCAGTTTGGGCGCGATCTGCTGAGTACACTGACCTCGATGTTTAACCCGTTGCCGGCGATTGCCCTGCTGCCATTGGCGTTGCTGTGGTTTGGGTTGGGGCAGAACAGCCTGATTTTTGTGCTGGTGCATTCGGTGTTGTGGGCGTTGGCGCTGAATACTTATGCGGGGTTTCTTGGGGTGTCCGAGACGCTGCGCATGGCCGGGCGCAATTATGGTTTGAAAGGTTTGCGGCTGGTGCTGTTCATCCTCATTCCTGCGGCGCTGCCGTCGATTCTCGCCGGGCTGAAAATTGGCTGGGCGTTTGCCTGGCGCACGTTGATCGCGGCGGAATTGGTGTTTGGTGCGACCAGTGGCAAGGGTGGCTTGGGCTGGTACATCTTTCAGAATCGTAATGAGCTGTACACCGACAAGGTGTTTGCCGGGTTGGCGGTGGTGATTCTGATTGGTTTGCTGGTGGAGAATCTGGTGTTTGACACGCTGGAGCGGGTGACTGTGAAGCGCTGGGGTATGCAGCGCTGACCTGTGTGCTCGATTTATTGTAGGAGCTGAGCTTGCTCGCGAAGAGGCCTTCGGCAGCGCATTAATTCACGACCTGCGTAATCGTTCTTCGCGAGCAAGCTTTGCTCCTACAGGAGCGGTAGATGTTTGCTAGCATTGCACGCAGATCAATCCTGATCCGCCACGAGTGCTTGCCATGCAGCTCCCGGACATGAACCTTCTGGTCGCCCTCGACGCTTTGCTCGACGAGGGCAGTGTGGTCGGCGCCGCGCGGCGGATGAACCTCAGCCCCGCCGCGATGAGCCGCACCCTCACGCGCATCCGCGAAGCCATCGGCGATCCGATCCTCGTGCGCGCCGGCCGTGGCCTGGTGCCAACCCCCAAAGCACTGGAATTACGTGAGCAGGTGCGCGACGTCGTCGAACAAGCCGCGCTGCTGTTCCGCTCCGCTGACACGGTGGAATTGGGCACGCTGCGCCGGCGCTTCAGCATTCGCGCCAATGACTTTTTCATCGGCGTCTACGGCGGCAAGCTGTTCGACACCCTCGACCAACAAGCGCCGCACTGCGAGCTGCGTTTTGTCCCTGAGGGCGATGGCGATGATGAAGCGTTGCGCGAAGGACGGATCGACCTCAGCGTCAGCAACACCCGGCCGGTCAGCCCTGAAGTGAAAGTGCAGAATCTGTTCTCCACGCACTTCGTCGGTCTGGTTCGTGAAGATCATCCGCTGCTTGACGGTGAGATCACCGCCGAACTCTACGCCGGTTTTTCCCATATCAGCATGTCGCGCCGAGGTATCGCTCGGGGCCCGATTGATACGGCGTTGAACGCGTTGGGGCTGGAGCGGCGGGTGGCGGTGATTGCGCCGAGTTTTCATGCGGCGATGTTTGCCTTGCCGGACTCGGATTTGATCCTGCCGGTGCCCAAGGAAGCGCTGCTCAGCGTGCGGCGATTGGGTTTGAAACTGCGCTCGTTCGACCTGCCGATTCCGTTGCCAACACTGATGCTGACACAAGCCTGGCATCCGCGTTTCGACAAGGATCCGGCGCACCGCTGGCTGCGTGAAACCCTGAAAACCTGCTGCGACGAAACCTGGCTGGCTGCTCAACCTTAATCACCAGCCATCACAAAACTCCCTTGTAGGAGTGAGCCTGCTCGCGATGGCGTCGTGTCAGTCACTCATACGTTGGCTGACACGATGCCATCGCGAGCAGGCTCACTCCTACAGGGGTTAATCATTGTGTCTGGCGCACTTATAACCTGCCAATAAGTCAATTTTCGTCAGCGATAAGCCCCACTAAAATGCTCCGGTATTTCCCACCCCCGGAGTTTTCATTCATGACATCCCTGACGGTCTCGGCGCCCCTCGCTGCGGCCAGCCCGGCGACGGCGGCCGCGCCTCCGGTGTTCGGGGCGCGGATCATCACCGGTCTGGTCGGCGTGCTGCTGGCGGTGCTGGTGTCGGGCCTCAACGAGATGGTCACCAAAGTGGCCCTCGCCGACATCCGTGGCGCGCTGCACATCGGTTACGACGAAGGCACCTGGCTGGTCGCCAGTTACACCGCCACCTCGGTCGCGGCCATGGCGTTTGCGCCGTGGTGCTCGGTGACCTTCTCGCTGCGCCGTTTCACCCTCTGCGCAATCGGCCTGTTCACCGTGCTCGGCGTGCTGTGCCCGTTCGCGCCGAATTACGAAAGTCTGCTGCTGATGCGCATTCTGCAAGGCCTGGCCGGCGGTGCGCTGCCGCCGATGCTGATGACCGTGGCCCTGCGCTTCTTGCCGGCGAACATCAAACTCTACGGTCTGGCCGGTTACGCGCTGACCGCGACTTTCGGCCCCGGCCTCGGTACGCCGCTCGCCGGTTTGTGGACGGAATACGTCGGCTGGCAATGGACGTTCTGGCAAATCATCGTGCCGTGCCTGATCGCCATGGCGATGGTGGCTTACGGCATTCCGCAGGATCCGCTACGACTGGAACGCCTCAAGGCATTCAACTGGAAAGGCCTGCTGCTGGGCTTCCCGGCGATCTGCATGTTGGTGATCGGTTTGCTGCAGGGCAATCGACTGGACTGGTTTGAATCGAGCCTGATCTGCGGCTTGCTCGGCGCTGGTTCGCTGTTGCTGGTAGCGTTTTTGATCAATGAATGGTCGCAGCCGATTCCGTTTTTCAAATTGCAGATGCTCGGTATTCGCAACCTGTCATTCGCCCTGATGACTTTGGCCGGCGTGTTGGTGATTTTGCTGGCGGTGGTGTTGATTCCGTCGAGCTATCTGGCACAGGTGCAGGGTTATCGCCCGGTGCAAACCGCGCCGATCATGCTGCTCGCCGCGTTGCCGCAGTTGATCGCGCTGCCGCTGGTGGCGGCGCTGTGCAACCTGCGTTGGGTCGATTGTCGCTGGGTGCTCGGGATCGGTTTGAGCATGTTGGCGCTGTCGTGCCTCGGTGGTTCGCAACTGACGTCGGCGTGGATTCGCGACGACTTTTATGTCCTGCAATGGCTGCAGATTTTCGGTCAGCCGATGGCGGTGTTGCCGTTGTTGATGTTGTCGACCGGGAGCATTTCGCCGCTGGAAGGGCCGTTCGCTTCGGCGTGGTTTAACACGGTGAAAGGCCTGTCGGCCGTGGTCGCCACCGGGGTGATCGAAGCGCTGACCACGTCGCGTCTGCATTTCCATTCGAACATGTTGATCGACAGCCTCGGCAATTCGCCGCTGGCCGATCGCAGCGATCCGGGCCTCGCCCATCGCCTGCACGAACAGGCCGTGGTGCTGACTTCTTCCGATCTCTATGTGTGCATGGCTGGCGTCGCGGTGATGCTGATCCTGCTGATTTTCTGGCTGCCGACGCGGATCTTTCCACCGCGCGCGCCGACCTGATTGCTGCACTGAACAATGAAGGTTTTTATGACAACTCAAGCAAAGCAAAAACTCGCCGTGGCCGTGGCCGCCGCGCTGGCCGTGAGCGTGCTGGTGTATCTGGCGATGCCGGGCCTGTTTGGTAAGCGCACCCAGCAAAATACCAACGACGCATTCGTCTCTGCCGACTACACCTTGGTGGTGCCGCGTGTGGCCGGGTTTATCAAAGAAGTGCTGGTCGAAGACAACCAGCGCGTCAAGGCCGGGCAGTTGCTGGCGCTGATTGATGATCGCGATTTGCGTGCGTCCGCCGAAGCGGCGGACGCGCAGACACTGGTGGCGCGGGCGCAGTTGCAGAACGCCAAGGCGACGCTGGAACGGCAGACCTCGGTGATCGCTCAGGCGCAGGCGTCGGTGGTGTCGGCCAAAGCAGAAATGGCCTTTGCCCAGCAGGAATTGAATCGCTACAACCACCTGGCCGGCGTCGGTGCCGGCACTGTGCAGAATGCACAGCAGGCGCGTACGCGTATCGATCAAGCGACGGCGCACCTCGACACCGCCTCCGCGAAACTGGCGGCGGAACGCAAGCAAGTCGACATCCTCACCGCCCAACGTGATGCCGCCGAAGGCAGCCTGAAGCACGCGCAAGCGGCGCTGGAAATCGCCAGTTTCGAACTCTCCTACACACGCATCACCGCGCCGCAGGACGGCATGATCGGCGAGCGCGCGGTGCGCGTCGGCGCCTATGTAACGCCGGGCAGCAAATTGCTGGCGGTGGTGCCGTTGCAGCAGGCGTATGTGGTGGCGAATTTTCAGGAAACTCAACTGACGGATGTGCAGCCGGGGCAGGAGGTGCAGGTGCGTGTCGACAGTCTGGGTGGTGAAGCCTTGAGCGGTCGCGTCGAAAGCATTGCGCCGGCCACGGGTGTGACGTTTGCAGCAGTGAAGCCGGACAACGCCACGGGTAACTTCACTAAGGTGGTGCAGCGAATTCCGGTGAAGATCATGCTCGAACCGGGTCAGCCGTTGGCTGAGCGGTTGCGGGTGGGCATGTCAGTGGAGGCGCGGATTGATACCGCCAGCTCGGCGAAGTCTGTGCGTGAGGTGACCCAGCGATGAGCCGTGTTGACCGCGCCGACGCCTTCGCGAGCAAGCCCGCTCCCACAGGGGCAACGCATTCCAAAATGTGGGAGCGGGCTTGCTCGCGAAGAGGCCAGTGGCAGCAACTCACTCTGAGCGCCTTGCTCGCCGCCAGTCTCACCGCCTGCACCGTAGGCCCAGACTTCCAAAAACCCCAAGCCACTCAAATCAGCGACTGGACCAAACCCGCCAAATCGGCCCCGAGCCAAGCCGTCAGCGAACCCCTCAACGAACGCTGGTGGGAAGTCTTCCACGACCCGCAACTTTCCACGCTGACCCAACGTGCGGTGAAGAGCAACCTCGACCTGCAACTGGCCAGCAGCCGTCTGCAACAAAGCCGCGCCGCCCGCCAGGTCATCAGCGCCGACCGCTACCCGAACACCGCCGCCACTGGCAGTTACGGCCGCGAACGCAACAGCGGCAGAGGCCTCAGCGATCCATCCGGACTCGACGGTGATTCCGCCTTCAACCTGTGGGACGCCGGTTTCTCCGCCTCGTGGGAGCTGGATTTCTGGGGGCGCGTGCGCCGCGAAACCGAAGCCGCCGACGCCAATCTCGAAGTCGCCGAAAACGACCGTCGCGGTGTGCTGCTGGCCGTGCTCGCCGATACCGCGCAAAACTACATTCAGCTGCGCGGCGTACAAAACACCCGCGCCGTCACCGAGCAAAACCTCGACGTCGCCCGACACAGCCTGAACCTCTCGCAGCTGCGTCTGGCCGATGGTGTCGCGACTGATCTGGACGTCGCCGAAGCCGCCGCGCAAGTGGCTGCCATCGAATCGCGCTTACCGGCGCTGGAGCAACGCCAATCGCAACTGATCAACGCGATCAGCCTGTTGATGGGTGAACCACCGCAAGCCTTGGCCAAAGAGTTATCCACAGATGCTGCCGTGCCACAGTCGCCGCTGCAAGTCGCCATCGGCCTGCCGTCGCAACTGGCCGAACGTCGTCCGGATATCCGTCAGGCCGAATCACGGCTGCACGCGGCCACCGCCAATATCGGCGTCGCCAAGGGCGATTTCTATCCACGCATCACCTTGTCCGGCAACCTCAGTTCGCAAGCCATGCAGCTCAGTGATTTCGGCTCGTGGGGCTCGCGCGCGTTCGGCATCGGCCCGCAATTCAGCTTGCCGCTGTTCGACGGCGGTCGCCTGCGCGGCGTGCTGCAACTGCGTGAAGCCCAGCAACAGGAAGCGGCCATCGCCTACCAGCAAACCGTGCTGCGCGCCTGGCACGAAATCGACGATCAACTCACCGCCTACAACGCCAGCCAGCGCCGCCGCGACAGCCTCGCCGAAGCCGTACGGCAAAACCAGATCGCCCTGCGCACCGCGCAACAGCAATACGTCGAAGGCGTGGTCGATTTCGTTAACGTCCTGACGGTGCAGGGTGCTTTGTTGGCGACGCAGGAACAGTGGGTCGAAAGTTCGACCGGCGTTTCGTTGGCGATGGTCGGGTTGTACAAAGCGCTGGGTGGGGGCTGGGAGTCGGTGTATCCGGCGCAAGTAACTACCAATAATCCGGTTTGATCGCTGGTTTTTTGTGAGTGGCTACTTGTTTTGGAAACTGATGAAGTCTCAGCTCTTCAGTCGAAATAACGCGTCTCAACCAGTTTGAGTTGTCTTTCAATGAGCCTGGGGGCGGGCGGATAGATCCGGTCCGATGAGGAAGGATCACTCCAATGATCAGGGCAGGAAAATCTGTTCGGAGCGCCTTCAGAGCAGGTGTCATGTCGGTATCACTGGAAACCAGAATGATTTGATCAATGCGCCCTGCACATTCGGACATTGTTTGCCGGCTTGCAGTGCGATACATGCTGATTGCTATATGCACATCGGTTTCTTTTTCTTCCAGTTTCCAGATATCGACTTTGTCTTGACGTGACGCATGGGTGTTCCTATCTATAAACCTTGGTGCTTTGGCTGGCATCTAATTGATGCCGTCCGAAATGCACGGTGACTTTGCTCGCTCGCAATGCCCTTATGTAGGCATCTTGTGCTTCCTTGGAAACGCGGCCGCGAGTTGCCAACTGGGGTTTGATTGGAGAAGTGAAGTAGTCAATCGAGACTATTGAGCTCTGAGGGTTTTCGATGAGGGCAATATGCGTCAGCAGGCTGTGCAAGTTCAGCCATTTATAGGGTGTGCCAGCGAGCAAGCCGTAAAACAGGTTGTAGCCATCAACAAAAAATGCGGTGCGCACAAAAAATCCTCAGAAACGAAAAAACCGGCCTAAGCCGGTTTTTTCATCCCCAACTGCCAGCGAACTGAATCGCTACGTACGGGGTTGAGTAAGGCAATCCTAGATTGAGTGCGTCATGCAGGTCAATCACCAAATAATTGCGGGCTCACTCCACTGGTTTATTTCCAGCACCGGCTTGCCAGTTTTGGCTACCAGTGCCGACTAGGGTCAAGCCATTTAAGGGCGCCAATATTAGAAGTTGTTGCAGAAAGAGGTACATTCGGCCCGTGTTTACTTCCATAGGTAGCCTGTCTATCGCCTTATTCGCAATGCGCTATCGGTAGCATTCCTAACTCGTGTAGGAAAGCGGAGCCTGCCTACATCTCTTAAACGGTCATTGAGCGGCTTTCTCTTTTGAAACATTACATTTCCGAAGAGTGATGGCCTTTCGCTTGACGCTAACCCCCGCTGTCGTAGACTCCGCACATCCGTCAGGGAGTAGCGGTTATGCAGCGTTTTCGTGGTTGGGTTGTCGGATTGACCTTAGTTACGTGTGCAGTTCAGGCGCAAACGCCCGGGCCAGACGATCCGCTGCTGGATAATCCGGGGACGGCGGCGGCCACCGTGAGCAGTGAGGCGCGCGGGGTGTTGCGGGCGCGTGATCAGGCGACGCTGGCCAGTGAGCTTTCCGGGCGGATTGTCGAGTTGCCCTTCAGCGAGGGCGAGTCGTTCAAGAAGGGCGATACGCTGGCGAAGTTCGATTGCTCGGCCTATCAGGCGCAACTCAATGCCGCACAGGCGGCCAGTCGTGGTGCTGGTGAAGAGCTGGCGCACAACAAACAGTTGGCCGCCCTCAATTCTGTCGGCCGATTCGAAGTGGCGCGGGCCGAGGCCAAGGTCAGCGAAACCCAGGCGCAATCCCAGGTTTATCAAGTGCAGGTCAAGCGCTGCAGCGTGGTCGCGCCGTTTGACGGGCAAGTGGTCGAACGTAAAGTGCAGCGCTATGAAAGCGTGCCGGCCGGCGCACCGCTGCTTGATGTCGTCGATAACCGTACCCTCGAAATTCATTTGCTGGTGCCGTCACGGTGGATGGCACGGCTCAAGCCTGGCCAGACCTTCAGCTTCGTTCCCGATGAAACCGGCCAGCCGATCGATGCCACCGTCAAACGCCTGGGCGCGCGAATCGATGAGGGCAGTCAGACCCTGTTGCTGGTCGCCACACTCCCCGAAGCCAAAGGCTTGCTGGCCGGCATGAGCGGCACGGCACGTTTCCCGGAGCTTAAGTGAACGCCCCGGTGAGCGGCGGCGCCGAGCAGGTATTCGCCAGGTTTCTTGACCTGGAACGCCAGACCCGCGCTGCCCGCGACGCCTCGCAACTGGCCTACAGCCTGGTCAACGATGGCCAGGCGCTGTTTGGCTTTCGTCATGCGGCGTTGTTGATTGCCGGCAAGGTGCAGGCGGTCACCGGGGTCAGTGCGGTGGAGCCCAACGCGCCGTTCGTGGCGTTCGTCGAGCAGGCCGTGGCGCAGTTGTTCAAACAGGGTGTGCTGCAGCAGGCGCGGGTAATTGCCCCGGAATTGCTGAATGACAGCATCCAGGCTGACTGGCGCACGCTGTCGGCGGCGCAGGTGTTCTGGCTGCCGCTGATCGACCGCGACGCTCAGGTGTTTGGCGGTTTGTGGCTGGCGCGCGACGTGCCGTGGAACCCTTCCGAGCAAGTTCTGCTGTCGCAATTGGGCGACACCTACAGTCATGCCTGGCTGGCGCTGCAACCGCGCAAACCGTGGCGGTTGCGCTGGACCCGTAAACGCCAAGTGGCGCTGGTCGCGGTGCTGTTGCTCGGGCTGTTGATCCCGGTGCGCCAATCGGTGCTGGCCCCGGCTGAAGTGGTGCCGCTGGGCGGCCGCGTGGTGGCGGCGCCGCTGGACGGGGTGATCGCCGAGTTTCTGGTCAAACCCAATCAAACAGTGAAAACCGGTGATGTGCTGGTGCGTTTTGAAAGCACCACGCTGAAGGCGCAGGCCGATGTCGCCGAGCGTGCGCTGGGCGTGGCCGAGGCGGAATTGAAATCCAACTCGCAGCGCTCGTTTGCCGACGCGGAATCCAGCGCCAAGGTCGATTTGCTCGCCGCCCGCGCCGAACAGAAACGCGCCGAACGCGACTACGCCCGCGAGCTGCTCAACCGCAGCGAAGTGCGCGCCGAACGCGACGGCATTGCGGTGTTCGCCGACGCCGAACGCTTGACCGGCAGACCGGTACAGACCGGCGAGCGCCTGATGGAAGTCGCCGATCCGAGCCAGGCCGAGCTGCGCATCGAACTGGCCGTGGGCGATGCGATTGCCCTTGAGCCCGGTGCCGAGGTGGCGCTGTTTCTCGACAGCGATCCGTTGAAGCGCCATCTCGCCACGCTGGAACGCTCGGCTTACGAAGCGCAACCGACGGCGGGCGGGCAACTCGCTTACCGGCTCGACGCCAACTTCGCCGAGGCGCCGCCGCGTATCGGCCTGCGCGGTACGGCGAAGATTTTCGGTGATCGCGCGCCCTTGGCGCTGTATCTGCTGCGTCGGCCATTGGCAGGCCTGCGTCAGAGCGTGGGCCTGTAAATGAACCTGCCGAGCCTGCGTGCCGACCTGCAATTGTCGTCCGCGGCGCCGGCCCTGGACGGTTCGCCGCGCTGGACCCTGGCCGATCCGGTGCGCGGACGTTATTTCAAACTCGGCACGGCGGCGATGCGCCTGTTGCGCCACTGGTCGTTGGGCGATGCCGAACAGGTCTTGCGCGCGGCCAATCGCGAACCCGGCCTGCCGCTGGATGGCAGCGAGCTTGAGCAGTTGCTGGAGTTTCTTCGCGGTCACGATTTGATCAGCGCGCTCGATGACCAGCAGCGCGCCAGCTACCGGCTCAAGGCGTTGGCGCAGCAGCAAAGTCTGTGGCAAATCCTTCTGCATCAATATTTGTTTTTCCGCATTCCGCTGTGGCGCCCTGACGCTTTTCTCAATCGTGCCTGGCCATGGCTGCAGCGCTTCGGTCCGCGTCTGCTGCGTTACGGCTTGCCGGCAACGCTGGCGTTGGGCGTATTTCTGGTGTCGCGGGACTGGCAACGCTTTGTCGGGACGTTTCCCCACCTGTTCAGCCTCGGCGGCGCCATGGCGTTCGGTGTGGCGCTGTTTTTCGCCAAGCTTTGCCACGAATTCGGTCATGCGTTCATGGCCAAGCGTGCGGGCTGTCGGGTGCAGAGCATGGGCGTGGCATTCATGGTTTTGCTGCCGATGTTCTATACCGATGTCAGCGACGCCTGGCGGGTCAATGACCGCCGCGCGCGGTTGCTGATCGGTGCCGGCGGTGTGCTCGCGGAATTGCTGTTGGCGTGTATCGCATTGCTCGCGTGGTCGTTGTTGCCTGACGGTCCCGCCCGCACGGCGGCGTTCATGCTCGCCAGCGCGACATGGATCACCACGCTGGTGGTCAACCTCAATCCGTTCATGCGCTTTGACGGGTATTTTCTGATCAGTGATTTTTGGCAAGTCGACAACTTGCAGGGTCGCGCGTTTGCCCTGTGTCGCTGGCGACTGCGGGAGTTTTTGTTTGGCTATGGCGCACCCGCGCCGGAGCCTTGGTCGCCGAAGATGCAACGGCGTTTGCTGATATGGGGGTATGGCTCGTGGTTGTGGCGTGCGGCGTTGTTTTTCGGGATCGCGCTGGCGGTCTATCACCTGTTCTTCAAGGTGTTGGGGATCTTCCTGATGCTGGTGGAACTGGTGTGGTTCATCTTTCTGCCGATCATGCGTGAGTGGCGCCAGTGGTGGAGCCGTCGCGAGCAGGCGCACGCTCCGCGCGTGTTGCTCAGTGCATTGGCGCTGCTCGGGCTGTTGCTGCTGCTGATTGTGCCGTGGCGCAGTTCGGTGGAGCTGCCGACGATGCTTGAGGCCGGACGCGCCAGTGCCTTGCATGCGCCGACGGCGGCGCGGGTCAAAGCGGTGAAGGTGACGGATGGGCAGCAGGTTGCGCAGGGCGATGTGCTGATCGAGCTGGAGTCGCCGGATCTCGAATCGCGTCTGGCGATTGTCCGCCGCGAAATCAAGATTCAGCAGTTGTTGATGCGCCGCCAGGCCAGTCGCAGTGAAACCGCCGCGGACGCCGGCATCGTTGAGCAACGCCTGGCAGAAGCGGTGGCCGAGTACCGTGGCTTGAGCGCCCAGCGTGAACGCTTGCTGTTGCGTGCGCCGCATGCCGGCAGCGTGCGCGATCTGCTGCCGAACATGACGGTCGGGCGCTGGTTATCGACCCGCGATGCGCTGGCTCGGGTGGTCGAAGACGGCGCAAGGCTGCGCGGATATCTGGCCGAAGCCGAGTTGTGGCGAGTCAAACCGGGGGCCAATGGCCGTTTCATCGCCGATGACCCGATGCACCCGGCGCTCGCCGTGCAATTGAATGAAATTGACACCAACGGCGTGGCTTACGTCGATCAGGAGGCGTTGACCTCCGATCACCACGGGCCGATCGCCGTGCGTCGCGATCAACAGCAGCGGGCGGAGCCGGTGCAGGCGCAATATGGCGTGCGCCTGAGTGCATTGACGACGGCCTCGACCCCGACGCAACCATTGCGCGGCGTGGTGGTGTTGCAGGGCCGCGGCGAATCGCTGCTGGGTGTGGCGTGGCGCCGGGTGGCGGCACTGGGCGTCAGGGAAAGCGGTTTCTAGGGAGAGCAGGATGACGGACAACGCAGCAGTGGCGGCAGAGGGATTGGTGGTACGGCCTTCGCGGGCAACCGACGGGCCGTTTTTGCAAAGTCTTTATCAAACGGCGCGGCCGGATCTGCAATGGATCGACGGCGAGCCGGAACACGTGCAGCAAGTCGTCGCCCATCAGTTTCAGGTGCAAGAGCAGGGCATGGGCGACAACTACCCCGACGCCATGCACTACGTGGTGGAAAAACTCGGCACCGCTATCGGCGCGCTGAGCACCGATTTCGGCGCCAATGAAATTCGCGTGTTGTACCTGGCGTTCATCCCGCAGGCGCGCGGCCAGGGCTTCGGCCGTGCCGTATTGCAAGGCGTGCAGAAAGCCGCGCAACAGATTCGTTGCCCGGTGGCGACGGTGGTCTGGACCAGTAATCCACACGCGCGCCGGCATTATCTGGCATTGGGTTTTGCCGTCGAAGAACGCAACCCCGCCGCCGAACGCCTCGTCTGGTACCCCCAATAACCCCCTGTAGGAGCTGCCGCAGGCTGCGATCTTTTGATCCTGTTTTTTCAAACTGAAACTCAAGATCAAAAGATCGCAGCCTGCGGCAGCTCCTACAGGTCAACGATGCTTTTGATGTTGGTTTAACGATGGCCGTGTCAGTTGAAGGTGACGTGGAAGTAAGCCAGCGCCGGGTCGCGCCCCATCGCGGGTACCCGCGAGACGAAGATCCCTTCGACCCGCCCCAGTTCCGGCAGCTCCAGGGCACACAAACCGTCGATGAATTCAGTCGGCTCCAGGCTGCTCAATTCGACGCAGAATGGCATGCGCTCGCTGTAGCGCATTTTCGCCAGCGGTTTTTCTTCGAGTTCTCCGATGTGGATCTGCAGCGCACTGCCATCGGGCAGATGCAGGGTGCCAACGCGACCCAGCAGTGCCTGGAAATGTTGGCTATGAACCGATTGCAGCATGGTCTCGCTCCAGCAAAGTGAGGTGCCGGGGGAGGTGGCTCCCCCGGCGTTCGGTCAGTTGCGCGAAGGAAAAATACCGTTCAGCGCGATGCTGAAGTTGAGCACCAGATACGGGTTCATGATCGGCAGGGGCAGGCCATTGCCGGTCGGCGTGATGGTCCCGCTGATGGTGGTGGCTGCGCCTTTGAGCGGTACCGGCGATGCGCCTTGAGCGTCGGAAAAAATATTCGCCAGGCCCGGCCCGGTGCCCGAAGCGCCGATGTAGGCGTTGGTCGCAGTCGGCGCGCCCGCCGGGTTACTGGCCGGGTTGGCCAGTTGCACGGTGGTGGTGGCCGTGAGCCCCGCGAGGGTGTGGGTGTGGTTCGGCAAATTGTTGAGGGTGGCGGTGACTTGCTCGGCGCCGGAAACTTCCCCCATCACCCTCGGTGTCAGGCCGGGGCCGTTGCCTTGGCAGATCGGCAGGCGGCTTTGCAGGTTGGGCAGCCCGAATGTCTGCTGGCCGTTGCCTCCATACACCGTCCCCAGCAATGCAAACAGCGCCTGGTTCTGGTTGATTCCGATGATCTGACCGTTGCACAAGGCCCAGCCGCTGGGTGCATAGTTGAAGGCAAACGTCAGAACAGTGCCCATGTAAACGTCCATAAAGTCCTCATCCTTCTGATTGGTTGTCGGCGGGCCGCTAGTGAATTCAGGCTGCTGCAGTTGCCTTGGCACTCCGTGGCCAGGTCACGCCACGCCAGAGCGTAGACGCGGATTGGCAAGGTTGCCGGATGTCGTGAAAAGGCAAACCGGCATCGACGGTGCTTGTGCGGCTGACCTAAAGTGACTGGCAGGTTTTTGCGGTTCATACGGTCGTGGCGATGTGGTGCGGCGAGAGGAAACGATGGCGCTGAACAGAGTAACCCCGGTGGGCGACACCCAGGATCCGCACGCGACACCAGGGCCGTGGTTTGCCGGTTTGCGCTTGCTTCGTTGGGTCAGAGAACACTGGCTGCTGCCGATCCTGTTGTTGACGGCGGCCGTGCGTTTTTACGATCTGACGGCTGCGGCGATCTGGGGCGATGAGGGATCCAGTCTGCTGCTGGCGCGTTACTCGCTGGGCGAGATCTGGCGCCACGCGGCCTACGATGTGCACCCGCCGCTGTACTTCATGCTGCTGCACGGCTGGATCGGTTTATTCGGCGATGGCATTTTTGCCCTGCGCAGTTTCAGCGCCCTCGCCGGGATCGCCGCCGTCTGGTTGGGCATCTGGCTGGTGGATCGACTGGCCACCCGCCGCGCCGCGATCTTCGCCGGCCTGCTGCTGGCGCTGTTGCCGACGGCGGTGCGCTACAGCCAGGAAGTGCGCATGTATGCGCTGCTCGGGCTGTTGCTGATGGCCGCGACGCTGGCGCTGGTCTACTGGATCCGGCGCCCGCAGCGTCATGCTTATCTGCTGTTTTACCTGCTGTTGATGACGGCAGCGTTCTACACCCATTACTTCGCCGTGCTGGCGGCGCTGTGCCACTGGATTTATCTGGCGCTGATCCGGGTCCAGCGTGGCTATCGCTTCCGGCATATCCAGCGCCCGGCGTGGTGGCTGGCGAATCTGGCCATCGTCGTGTTGTACCTGCCTTGGTTGCCCCATCTGCTCGATCTGACCCAGCACATGGAGCAACTGAAGGTGGGCGGGGACGTGGGCTGGGAGCCGCCGGTGAGCCTCGGCTCGCTGCCGTCGATGATCTGGTCCTGGCTGATTCAGGACGATGGCGAAAACCTGCCGCTGCCGGTGTTCGGCGCCTTGCCCCTGGCACTGTTGACGCTGGCGGCGGTGGCGGTGATCCGTGATCGCAGCGTGTCGCGGGGCAGTGTCTTGCTGGCGTTGTACACCGGCGTGCCGCTGTTGCTGGTGTTTGCGGTGTCGTTCATCACGCCGGTGTTCATCGAACGCTACTTGACCGCTTATGCGCTGGGCCTGCCGCTGTTGGCGGCGCTGGCCATCGACCGTTTGTACAGCCGCGTGCGGGTGTTGGCGCTGGCGGTGCTGGTGTCACTGGTGGCGGTTGAACTGGTCGGTGTGAACAACAACGCCACGGTCGACAGCAATGACCAGCTCGACCGGGTGGTGAACTACGTCAATCAGCATTTCCAGCCCGGCGATCGCATCGTCACCAGCGACATGCTCTGGTACTTGAGCTACGTCTACTACGATCGCACCGGCGCCTTGGTGCGCCTCTATACGCCGCCGACTGCCGATGGCCGTCCGACCCGGCCGAACGAATACGGTTTTGGCACGTTGGTGACGCCCGATGTATACCTCGACAGCCTTGCCGAGCTGAACGGCAATGGCCGGGTCTGGCTGGTCGGATCGTTCGATGATCCGGCGGAATTTCTGCCGCTGCCGCCTGCCTGGACCGTCGGCGCGGAGGTTCACGCGGGCGGCGTACAAGCACGATTGTTCGTGGCCAGATCGCCGGCCAACTGAGCCGTGACGGGACTAAAACGATTCATCTGCTTATTCGCGATTAAAAGTTAACCAGTTAGTTCTTTTTGCTCTGAGTGATATCAAAACACTACTAGTCGCAGGGTTACTAGTTGAACTACGCTCTGTCGGACAAAAGGACTTCTGATTACGGTGAAGGGATTGCAGCAGTTCCACTTTATCTCCGGCTTGCCGCGCTCAGGCTCGACCCTGCTTTCTGCGATCCTTTTGCAGAACCCGCGCTTTCATGCCGGCATGACCAGCCCGCTCGGTTCGCTGTTTTCCAGTGTCCTCGAACAATGCAGCGCCGGCAGTGAGTACGGCGCGGTGATCGACACTGCCATGCGTCGGCGCCTGCTACGTGGTCTGTTCGAATCCTTCTATGCCGACAAGGCCGACAAGCCGTTGGTGTTCGACACCAACCGGCAGTGGAGCTCGCGTCTGCCAGCGATCCGCGATCTGTTTCCTCAGGCCAAAGTCATTGCCTGCGTGCGCAACGTGGCTTGGGTGATGGACAGCCTCGAACGCCTGTATCGCGCCAATCCCTACGAAAACACCAAACTGTTCAGCGACGCTGCCGAACGCAACACCGTTTACAGCCGCTGCGAAACCCTGGCCCAGCGCAATCGCTTGGTGGGTTTTGCCTGGGCGGCGCTCAAGGAAGCCTATTACGGCGAGCATGCCGAATCGTTGCTGATCGTCGATTACGACCTGCTCAGCCAGGCCCCGGAACGGGTGCTGCGACTGGTCTACGACTTTATTGGCGAGCCGTGGTTCGAGCACGATTTCGAACACCTGGCCTATGACGCGCCAGCGTTCGACCAGGGCCTTGGCCTGGCCGGCCTGCACACGGTCAAACCCAAGGTTGCCTTGCAATCACGGCGCACGATTCTGCCGCCGGATCTGTTCAAGCAATACGCTGATTTGTCCTTTTGGCTCGATGGCTCAGCCAGCGCCGCCAATGTCATTCGTATGAAGTCCGACGCCGCGATCAGTTGATCGCGGCGTTTTTCATTGATGCGTCACGTACCTTCGTTCGAGTTCGGGTGAGCAACATGTGGTGGACCCTTTTTGGTGGGGCAAAGGTCAAGTCTCAGGCTACCGCAGGTCAGCGTCCGCTGGCCTCGCCGCTGATCATGTCGCTGGAGCCGCGCATGCTGTTCGACGGTGCCGTCGCCGCCACCGTGGCCGACACGGCCGCGCAGGCGGATAGCCATGCCCCTACCGCTGCCGATGCGGCCAAGGCGCCGACGGCCGATCACCCGGTCGCGAGCAAAGACACCCACGGCCAGGCTGACGCCGCACCCGCCGCCAGTCCTGTTGCCGTACCGGGCCAGAGCGTGGTCTTCGTCGACTCACGAGTGAAGGATGCTGACGCCCTGCTGCAAGGGATCGCGCCCGGCACGCAAGTGGTCAAGCTCGACGCTACCAAGGACGGCCTGCAGCAGATCGCCGATTACCTTGATCAACATCACGGTGTCAGTTCGGTGCAGATCATTGCCCACGGCAATGCCGGTGATTTGTGGCTGGGCAACAGCTATCTGTCCGCCGACAACGTCGCGCAGCGCAGCGCGATTCTTGGCGAGATCGGCAAGGACATGAACGTCGGCGGCGACATCCTGATCTACGGTTGCTACACCGCCGAGGGCGATCGCGGCTTGAGTTTCGTCGACTCGCTGGCGCAGTTGACCGGGCGTGATGTGGCGGCATCGAACAACCGCACCGGCGTGGGTGGCGACTGGGATCTGGAGATCGCCACCGGCACCATCGAGAGCGCCAATGTGCTGTCGAGTAAAGCCATGAGCGAATACCAGTGGGGACTGGCCACGTGGACGGCGACCAACAACCTCAACTCGGGTGTCGGCTCGTTGCGTGCGGCGCTGGCGTCGGCGCAGAACGGTGACATCGTCACGTTCAGTTCCGGCATGACCGTCCAGCTCACCTCTGAATTGCTGATCAACAAGAGCATCACCGTCGATGGCGACCTGAACAACGACGGCGTCGCCGACGTGACCCTCGACGGTCAGTACAAGACTCGCGTGGTGGAAGTGACCTCCGGCAACACCGTGACCCTCGACGGGCTGGTGATCACCAAAGGCCTGGTGGCGGGCAACGGTGGTAATGGTGGTTCAGCCGCTGCGGGGGCCATGGGCGGCGGCATTTTCAACGCCGGGACTCTGACCCTGAACAACGTGACGGTGACTGCCAACGCCGCCTCCGGCGGTGGTGGTGGCGGTGGTGTGACCGGCGGCTATGTCGGCGGTGGCGGTGGCGGCGGTGCGGGTATCGGTGGCCAGACCGGTGGCCATGGCGGTACTTCTGGCCCGGGCACCGGCACCTATGCCGGCGGCGCGGGCGGTGCCAATGCCGGTGGTTATGGCGGTGGTTACAGTCCGACCGACATGGGTGGCCGTGGCGGCACCAGCACCGGTGGCGTCGGCGGCAACGGCGGCAGCGCCGGAGCCGGTTACAGCCATGGCGGCAACGGCGGTTCGGCCAGCAACGGCACGCTGTCCATTGGTGGCGGCGGCGGTGGTTCCGGCTGGGACAAAGTCGGCGGCGTCGGTGCCAACGCGGCAGGTGGTATCTACAACGCCGCGAGTGGCACCCTGAAAGTCATCGGCAACTCGGTCATCAGCAATAACATTGCTGCCGGTGGCGGCGGTGGCGGTGGCGGTGGGGTCGGCAGCAACGGCGCCGATGGCGGGGCTGGCGGTCGCGGCGTCGGCGCGATCTGGAACAACGGCGGCGTGGTGCTGATCACCGCGAGCAACTTTGCCGCGATCAGTGGCAACGGCGCTGCCAGCGGTGGCGGCGGTCTGTCGAACGGAGGCTCGACGGGTACAACGCCGAGTGCGCTGGTGGGCATCTACAACAACGGCGGTACGCTGAACACCGCTTACGTGGAACCACCGACTGCCACCATCGTGGTCGCCGACACCGCGTTGAAAATCGGCGAAACCTCGCTGGTGACCATCACCTTCAGCCGCGCCGTAAACGGTTTTACCAACGCCGACCTGACCATTGCCAACGGCACGCTGACCAATGTGTCCAGCGCCGACGGCGGTATCACCTGGACGGCAACCTTTACGCCTACCAACAACATTACCGACACCACCAACCTCATCACCCTCGACAACACCGGGGTGACGGCGGTGTCCGACAGCGTGGCTGGCGTCGGCACCACCAATTCCAACAATTACGCGATCGATACCCAACGTCCGACCGCAACCATCGTGATGGCAGACACTGCCCTGAAAATCGGTGACACCTCGCTGGTGACCATCACGTTCAGCGAGGCGGTGAGCGGTTTCACCAACGCCGACCTGACCATTGCCAACGGTACGCTGACCAACGTCAGCAGCGCCGACGGCGGCATCACCTGGACGGCGACGTTCACCCCGAACGCGAGCATTACCGATGCCACCAACCTGATTACCCTGGACAACACCGGGGTGGCGGATCTGGCCGGCAACGCCGGCAGTGGCACCACCGATTCGGCCAATTATGTGGTCGACACCGTACGACCGACAGCGACCATTGTCGTTGCCGACACCAATCTGGCGGCAGGCGAAACCTCTGTGGTGACCATCACCTTCAGCGAAGCGGTGAGCGGCTTCACCGCCGCCGACCTGACGGTGGCCAACGGCACCTTGACCGGACTGAGCAGCAGCGACGGCGGCATCACCTGGACCGCCACGCTGACGCCAACCACGAGCGTCACCGACACCACCAACCTGATCACTCTGAACAATACCGGGGTCAATGACCTGTCCGGCAACGCCGGCACTGGCAGCACCAACTCCAACAACTACGCGATCGACACCGCACGGCCGACGGCGACCATCGTGGTCGCCGATACCGCGCTGAAAATCGGTGAAACCTCGCTGGTGACCATTACTTTCAGTGAAGCGGTCAGCGGCTTCACCAACGCCGACCTGAGCATTGCCAACGGCACGTTGAGCGCAGTCAGCAGTGCGGATGGCGGCATCACCTGGACGGCGACGTTCACGCCGACCAGCAGCATCACTGACGCTACCAACCTGATCACCCTCAATAACACCGGGGTCGCGGATCTGGCGGGCAATGCCGGCAGCGGCACCACTGATTCCAACAATTACGCGGTCGACACCGTGCGGCCGACCGCCACCGTGGTGTTCACGCAGAGTACCTTGAAAATCGGCGACACCTCGCTGGTGACCATCACCTTCAGCGAAGCGGTCAGCGGTTTTACCAATGCCGACCTGACCATCGCCAACGGCTCCCTGACGGCGGTCAGCAGCGCGGACGGCGGCATCACCTGGACGGCAACGTTCACACCGAGCGCGAACATCACCGACGCCACCAACCTGGTGACACTGGACAACACCGGCGTCGCCGACCTGGCCGGCAATGCCGGCAGTGGCACCACCGATTCGAACAACTACAGCATCGACACCCAGCGGCCGACCGCGACCATCGTCGTCGCCGATCCCGCGCTGAGCGCCGGCGAAACGACACTGGTGACCATTACCTTCAGCGAAGCGGTCAGTGGTTTCACCAACGCCGACCTGACCGTCCCCAACGGCACGCTCACGCCGGTCAGCAGCGCCGATGGCGGTATCACCTGGACGGCGACCTTCACGCCGACCGGCGGGATCAACGACACCAGCAACATCATCACCCTGGCCAACACCGGTATCGCTGACCTGGCCGGGAACGCCGGCACGGGCACGACCAACTCCGGCAACTTCACCATCAACACCGTGGCGCCAACCGCGACCATCGTCGTCGCGGACAACAGCCTGACCATCGGCGAAACGTCGCTGGTGACCATTACCTTCAGCGAAGCCGTCACTGGTTTCAACAACGCCGACCTGACGATTGCCAACGGCACGCTGACGGCGGTGAGCAGCAGCGACGGCGGTATCACCTGGACGGCGACTTTCACCCCGACCAGCAACAGCACGGACGCGAGCAACCTGATCACCCTCGACAACAGCGGTGTGCAGAACGCCGTTGGCAACGCCGGCAATGGCACCACCAACTCCAACAATTACGCCATCGACACCCAGCGCCCGACCGCCACCGTGGTGCTCGCCGATTCAGCGCTGGGCGTCGGCCAGACCACTACCGTGACCATCACCTTCAGCGAGGCCGTCAGCGGTTTTACCCTGGCCGACCTGACCGTGGCCAACGGCACGCTCTCCGGGCTGAGCACCTCGGACAACATCACTTACACGGCGACGTTCACTCCATCGGCGGGCATCACCGACATCAGCAACATCATCACCCTGGACAACACCGGCATCACTGACATCGCGGGCAATTCCGGCAGCGGCACCACCGATTCGGCCAACTACATGATCGACAGTCAGCGCCCGACCGCCACCATCGTCATCAGTGATACCGATCTGCGTCCCGGTGAAACCGCGCTCGTCACCATTACTTTCAGTGAGGCGGTCAGCGGATTCGACAACAGCGACCTGAGCGTTGCCAACGGTACGCTGAGCAATGTCTCGTCGAGCGACGGCGGCATCACCTGGACGGCCACCTTCACGCCGACCATCGGCGTCAGTGACGCCACCAACCTGATCGTGCTGAACAACGCTGGCATCAGCGATCTGGCGGGCAATGCCGGCAGCGGCATCACCAACTCGGCCAACTATGCGGTGCAGACCGAAGTTCCAACCGCGACCATCGTCGTCGCGGACAACAGCCTGACCATCGGCGAAACGTCGCTGGTGACCATTACCTTCAGCGAAGCCGTCACTGGTTTCAACAATGCCGACCTGACGATTGCCAACGGCACGCTGACGGCGGTGAGCAGCAGCGACGGCGGTATCACCTGGACGGCGACTTTCACCCCGACCAGCAACATCACGGACGCGAGCAACCTGATCACCCTCGACAACAGCGGTGTGCAGAACGCCGTTGGCAACGCCGGCAATGGCACCACCAACTCCAACAATTACGCCATCGACACCCAGCGCCCGACCGCCACCGTGGTGCTCGCCGATTCAGCGCTGGGCGTCGGCCAGACCACCACCGTGACCATCACCTTCAGCGAGGCCGTCAGCGGCTTGACCCTGGCCGACCTGACCGTGGCCAACGGCACGCTCTCCGGGCTGAGCACCTCGGACAACATCACTTACACGGCGACGTTTACTCCATCGGCGGGCATCACCGACACCAGCAACATCATCACCCTGGACAACACCGGCATCACTGACATCGCGGGCAATTCCGGCAGCGGCACCACCGATTCGGCCAACTACGTGATCGACAGTCAGCGCCCGACCGCCACCATCGTCATCAGTGATACCGATCTGCGTCCCGGTGAAACCGCGCTCGTCACCATTACTTTCAGTGAGGCGGTCAGCGGATTCGACAACAGCGACCTGAGCGTTGCCAACGGTACGCTGAGCAATGTCTCGTCGAGCGACGGCGGCATCACCTGGACGGCCACCTTCACGCCGACCATCGGCGTCAGTGACGCCACCAACCTGATCGTGCTCAACAACGCTGGCATCAGCGATCTGGCGGGCAATGCCGGCAGCGGCATCACCAACTCGGCCAACTATGCGGTGCAGACCGAAGTGCCGACCGCGACCATCGTCGTCGCGGATACCGCGCTCAAGGCCGGCGAAACCTCGACGGTGATTATCACCTTCAGCGAGGCCGTCAGCGGTTTCACCAATGCGGACCTGACCATCGCCAATGGCACCCTGAGTAACGTCACCTCCAGTGACGGCGGCATCACCTGGGCGGCGACACTCACGCCGACCGCCAACATCACCGACACCACCAACCTGATTACCCTCGACAACAGTGGCGTGACCAACGCCTCCGGCAACAGCGGCGTCGGCACCACCGCTTCGAACAATTTCGCTATCGACACGGCGCTGCCGACCGCGACCATCGTGGTCGCCGACAATCGCCTGGGCATCGGTGCAACCACCACGGTGACCATCACCTTCAGTGAAGCGGTCAGCGGTTTTGACCTGTCGGACATCAGCGTCGCCAACGGCACGCTGGCGAACCTGACCAGCAGCGATGGCGGCATCACCTGGACCGCCACGCTGACACCGACGGCCAACGTCAACGACACGACCAACCTGATCATCGTCGACACGGCCGGTGTGCAGGATCTGGCCGGCAACCTCGGCGCGAGCATTGCGATTTCCAACAACTACGCGCTCGACGCGACCCGGCCGACGGTGAATATCGTGGTCGCCAATCCCCACTTGGGCATCGGCCAGACCACCACGGTGACGTTCACCTTCAGCGAGGCGGTGAGCAACTTCGACCTGTCCGACCTGAGCGTGACCAATGGCGATTTGAGCAACCTGAGCAGCAGCGATGGCGGCAAGACCTGGACCGCGACCTTCACGCCGACGGCCAATGTCACCGACCCGAGCAATTTCATTGCGCTCGACACCAGCAATGTCACCGATCTGGCCGGCAACGTCGGCAGCACAGTGGCGGTGTCGAACAACTACGCGCTCGACAGCGAGCGGCCGAGTGCGACGGTCGTCATTGCCAACCCGAACATCGGCATCGGTCAGACCTCGCAGGTGACCATTACTTTCAATGAGGCGGTCAGCGGTTTCGATCTGTCAGACATCGCGGTGGCGAACGGCACCTTGTCCAACCTGAGCAGCAGCGACGGCGGCAAGACCTGGATCGCCACCCTGACACCAAACGCCAACGTCAACAGTGCGAACAACGCGATCAGCGTCAACAGTGCCGGGGTCAGTGATGCGTCCGGCAACAGCGGCAGCGGTGTCAGCAGTTCCAACAACTACGCGATCAATACGGTGCCGGTGGTCGTGCCGCCCACCGTGCCAACTGTGCCGACCACGCCGACTAGTGTCGTGATCCCGGATCCGTTGGTTCGCAGCAGCGACCCGGTGGTGCCGGCACCGCCACCGAACGTGCCGCTGCAGCCGTTCATCTTCACTCCACCAACCGGCGAGCTCGGTTCACCGCTGACCTTTGCGCCGCTGTTTGAACAACGGGTGATCGGCAACGGCATTCGTCCGCTTGGCGATATTTTCATCAATCACGGTGCTCTCAGCCGCAGTTACATCGCGCAAGTGTTCAGCAGCAGTGACAGCAGCGGCGATGGCTCCGGCCACGGGTTCCTCGGTTTTGGCGGTGGTGATGGCGGCGTATTCGCCAGCAGCACACTGGCGAGCCTGTTCAGTCAGGACCGTGCTGCCGAGAGGGATGCGCTGAACGCATTCGGCAGCCATTCGCTCAAGGCCGGCGATATTTCCCAAGGCCTGCGCGGTGTGTTTGGCGCGCCGACACTGGGGCAACAACTACAACAACTCAAAGACACCGAGCAGCACCGGGTCGACGACCTGGCGGCAGCGCTGCAACAGGTCGGCATCAGCGAAATGTCGGCCTGAACTCACCATTACTCAACACTGTGCAGGACCTAGGGGCGATCCAGGGATGAAGAAAAGTCAGAAGTTGTTCGGCGCCAGCCTGCTGGCGCTGGCGATCAGCGGATGTGCAGTGACCAGTGACCCGATTGAACGCAGCGTCAGCGAGCAGCGCGCCAAAAGCGATCTGCAAGGCATGTACAAGGATCAGGAACCGCTGCGCGGCCCGTTGACCCTGCACCAGGCCATGGCCCGCGCGGTGAAATACAACCTCGAAGGTCGCTTGAAGATCATGGAGGAAGCGCTGGCCAAGCGGCAGCTCGACCTCGCCAGTTTCGACATGCTGCCGCGCATGGCGCTGGACGCCGGGTACGTCGGGCGCAACAACGTCAACGCCTCCAGCAGCCAGAGTGTGCGCACCGGCACCCAGTCTCTTGAACCATCGACCTCGCAGGACCGTGACCGCGACGTTGCCGACCTGACCATGGTCTGGAACGTCCTCGACTTCGGCGTCAGCTACATCAGCGCCAAGCAGCAGGGTGACCAGCGCCTGATCGTTCAGGAACGGCGCCGCAAGGTGATCAACACCATCGTCCAGGACGTACGTTCGGCCTATTGGCGAGCGATGGCCGCCGAGCGTCTGCTCAAACAAATCGACAGCCTGATGGCGCGTGTGCAGACCGCCCGCGACAACAGCCAGACCCTGAGTGATCAGCGTATTGGTGATCCGGTGCAATCGCTCGGTTATCAGCGTTCGCTGATCGAAGCGACCCGCCAACTGGAAGAGCAGCGCCGCGCGTTGTCGCTGGCGAAAACCGAACTGGCCACCCTGATCAACCTGCCGCTGGGCACCAACCTGACCTTGGCCACTGATGACGGTTATCAGATTCCCGAGCTCAAGGTCGATCTGGCGAAACTGGAGCAGGAAGCCCTGACCAGTCGCCCGGAACTGCGCGAGCAGGACTACCAGACGCGCATCAGCGCTGCCGAAACCCGCAAGGCCATGCTGCGCCTGCTGCCAGGCCTGGAGTTTTCCGCCGGTGGCCATTACGACAGCAACTCGTTCCTCGTCGAACAGGGCTGGGCCGATTACGGCGTGAAAATCACCTGGAACCTGTTCAACGTGATCTCCGCACCCGCTGCAATCAACGTCGCCAAGGCCGGTGAAGAAGTCGCCACCGCGCGGCGTCAGGCGATGTCGATCGCGGTGCTCGCGCAGCTCTATGTGGCCAACGCCAACTATCAAGAAGCGTTGCGCCAGTTCAAGACCAATCAGCAACTGTCGGACATCGACGGACAAATCGTCGGCCAGTTGCGCAACCGTCATCAGGCAGCAGGGATCGGTGAGCTGGAACTGATTCAGGGCGAGCTGAACAACCTGCAAGCGGATCTGCGCCGCGATCTGTCGTACGCCGATCTGCGCAATGCGTATGGCCAGATCTTCGCCAGTGCCGGCCTCGATCCGCTGCCGGATCAGGTGCAGTCGACCGAAGTGCAGTCGATTGCCACCGCGCTGGCCAACCGTGAATCGGCTTGGGCGGCGGGGGATATCTCGACGCCAGTGGTGGCGCATGCTCCGGCGCAGTGATGTGCTGGCGCCGAGCGCCAGTGTCAGCCGCACCCAACGCGAGGTTCGAAATGGGCATCGCGGTGCAGCGATTCTGTTGACCGGCCTGCCGGCGGCGGGCAAGTCGACATTGGCGCAGGCGCTGCACGCCGAGTTGTTCGGGCGAGGTTTGCAAAGCTTGGTACTGGATGGCGACGGTTTGCGCATCGGGCTCAATCGGGATCTGCGATTCACCGACGCTGATCGCCAGGAAAATATTCGTCGCGCCAGCGAGCTCGCCGCGTTGCTGGTGGAAAACGGGCAAATCGTGATTTTGGCGATGATTGCGCCACTGGTTGAGCTACGTGAGGTGTTCGCGCAACGGTTAGGTGAGGACTATCGCGACGTTTGGTGCAGCGCCTCTCTGGCTGTTTGCGAACAGCGCGACCCGAAAGGACATTACGCACGGGCGCGACGCGGTGACCTCGCTGGATTTACCGGAGTGTCGGCACCGTATCAGCCGCCAACGCAGGCGTCGCTGGTGCTCGACACCGGTGCGCAAACGGTCGAAGCCTGCCTTGATCGATTGCTGACCTGGCTCGGCGAGTGCGCGGTGTTGCCCAGGAAATGAGCCGGCCGGCGTTCTCGCGTTTGCCGGTGACGGTGGATTTGCCGCTGTTGCTGCAAGCGCTGGCGGCGATTGCCGACGACGCCTGGCGCAGTCACTTCAACACCGAGTATTTTTCGGGTGACTGGAGTGGCGTCGCGCTGATTTCGGCAGCCGATGCGTTGACCGAACTGTCGCCCGGGCGCGGTGCTCCGCAGCAACGCGCGCCGTGGCTGGACGATGATCGCTGGCGCCAGGGCCTGCGCGATTTGCCGCTGGAGATCGTCAGCGCGCGCTTGCTGCGCCTGGGCCCCGGTGGACAGATTCACGAGCATCGCGATTATGACCTCGATGGCCCCGACGCCGATCGGCGCCTGCACATTCCATTGCTCAGCCCGCCGCATGTCGATTTCTGGCTCGACGGTCAGCGCATGCCCATGCAGGCGGGCGAATGCTGGTTTCTCGACCTTGCCCGTCGGCACCGTGTGGATAACCGTGACACGTCGGCGCGGGTGCATCTGGTCATTGATTGCCGGCCGGGTGCCTGGCTTGATCAGATGATCGACCAAGGCCTGTCGAGCACGCCTCAACCCGGTGTGGCGGATACCGCGTTGCAACGTTTTCAGCGGCTGGTGAGCGAGGACGTCGCGCTGGCTCTGGCCTTGCGCACGCTGGACGATCCTGAGGTATTCATCAGTCAGGCACGGGCACTCGCTGCTGAACGTGGCTTGAGGTTTTCTCGCGAGGAACTGCTTGCGGCGATGCGCAATGGTCGTCGGCAATGGCACGAACAATGGAGTGCTTGAGCTTCGACGGCTGGTTGCCGATTCGTGTCTGGCCGGTCGACGGGCAGTGGCAGGTGGATTGGTGCTGGTTCGGTGACACGCCGTTGCATCAGCCGTTTTTTCGCGAGGCGGTCGATGACGCGTTGCGGCTGCCGTTCAATCAGGCGTTTCGGCGGCAGACGTCATTGGCGGTACTCACCGAATGGCAAGCGCAGAGCCCGGGAATCGCCCCGAGTGCATTCATTCTGCACGCTTCGCGCTGCGGTTCGACCTTGCTCAGTCAGATGCTCGCGCAACTCGACGATCACATCGTGGTGTCGGAACCGCCACCGCTGGATGCGTTGATGCGCGGTGATTTGCCTGATGCCGAACGCCGGGCCGCCATCGTCGGCTTGCTCTCGGCGTATGGTCAGCGCCGACGCGGTGTTGAACAGCGTTTAGTGGTCAAACTTGATGCCTGGAACATCGGTGAATGGCCGCTGTTGCAGACCTGTTTCCCGGACACGCCGTGGCTGTTTCTCTATCGTGATCCGCTGGAAATTGCTGTTTCCCATCTGCGCCGTCCGGGCATGCACATGGTGCCGGGCATGCTCGGTGATTGCGTATTGGAGGATGGGTTGCAGTTCGAGGGCCGTGAAGATTTTATCGCGCGGCGTTTGGGGCGGTTGTTGGAGGCGGGGTTGCTGCATTGCCGTGGTTCCGGCGGTTTGGCGGTTAATTACAGTGAGTTGCCTGATGCGATGGCTGGGCGCTTGGCGCGGTTCTTTCGATTGAATGATGTGCAGACTCAGCAGGTGTTTGCCGCTGCCGCGCAGCATGCGAAACAGCCTTCGCAAGTGTTTGTTGCCGATGCTGAAGACAAACGCCGCGAGGCTTCGGCGCTGTTGCAGGCGCGTGTGCAAACGTGTGCGCGAGCGCCCTACGAAGCTTTGGAAAAATTGCGTGGTGCCTGAAAAGATCGCAGCCTTCGGCAGCTCCTACATTGGAACGTGATCCCCTGTAGGAGCTGCCGCAGGCTGCGATCTTTTGCTCCTCAGGACTTGCCGGACAAATCCGCCATCCCCTTGAGCAACTCAATCGGCAACGGAAAAACAATCGTCGAACTCTTGTCGCCGGCAATCGAGCTCAGCGTCTGCATATACCGCAACTGCATCGCCCCAGGCTGACGCCCGAGCATTTCCGCAGCCTGCATCAGTTTTTCCGACGCCTGCAATTCGCCCTCGGCGTGGATCACCTTGGCCCGCCGTTCCCGCTCGGCTTCGGCCTGTTTGGCGATGGCGCGCACCATCGATTCATTAAGGTCGACGTGTTTGATTTCGACGTTGGCGACCTTGATACCCCAGGCATCGGTTTGCGCGTCGAGTACTTGCTGGATGTCGATGTTCAATTGCTCGCGTTCGGCCAACAGTTCATCCAGTTCATGTTTCCCCAGCACCGCGCGTAAAGTGGTCTGCGCCAATTGGCTGGTGGCCGACAGATAATCCTCAACCTGAATAATCGCTTTCTGCGGATCGAGCACGCGGAAATACAACACCGCGTTGACCTTCACCGACACGTTGTCGCGAGTGATCACGTCCTGCGGCGGTACGTCGAGGACGACGGTGCGCAGATCGACCCGAACCATTTGCTGCACCACCGGAATCAGCAGGATCAGGCCCGGGCCTTTGACCTGCCAGAAACGTCCGAGCTGGAACACCACACCGCGCTCGTATTCACGCAGGATGCGGAACGTCGAGCCGGCGAGGGCGATGACCAACAACAGCAGCGCAACAAAACCGATTTGCAGACCCATGATCACTCTCCGAGCGGCGCCGCGTCAGTCGCGGCCACTTCCAGCATCAATCCCTTGCGACCCACCACACGCACCGATTGCCCGGTGTGCAGCGGAGTCGCGCTGAGCACTTGCCAGCGTTCGCCTTGCAGTTGAATCCAGCCGTTACGCGCGTCGCCCGGTTGCACGGTGGTGATCGCGGTGACGCTGCCGAGCAGTCCGGCATCGCCACTGACGGCGTGGCGCGGACGGGTTTTCAGCGCGCGAATCAGCAAAGCGATCAACAGCACAGCGCTGATCAAACCGAGGCCGATCATCATCGGCACCGGCAGTTCGGCGTTGCTCAGAATCAGCGCGCCGATGACAAACATGATGATCCCGCCCAGACCGATCACCCCGTAGTTGGGCAATGCGGCTTCGGCGATCAGAAACACGATGCCCAGCGTGATCAGCCACAGACCGACCGGGCTCATCGCTGGCAATGAGGTGTCGGCGGCGAAGGCGGATGCGCTTGTCAGCAGGAGCAAGGCGAAGGCACAACATCGGCTGTTCACGTGACTCTCCATGAGCGTCAGTGGCGGGTTCTTTCAGTCTAGTTGAGGGTTGCTCTGGATGAATTTTGATCAATGTGCGGATGTGTCCGGTGAGCGGATTTCCCTTCGTCAGCGGCCCGTCGAACTAGACTCAAAACACAGCAACCACCTTCCGCGCGACACCGAGGTGCATCATGCGAATGGCAAAAAAGGTGCAAAGCAGCCTGACCCGGGCGCATTGCGAATATGACGTCGTTGCTCATCGACATTCATCGAGCAGCCTGGAAACCGCGCGCGTCGCCGGCGTGCCAGCGGAACGGGTGGCCAAATCGATCATCCTCGACGACCACCACGGGCATTACCTGATGGCCGTGCTGCCGGCCAGTCGTCATCTGGACTTGAGCAAAGTGCGCAACAGCGGCGAATGGCAACTGACCCGCGAAAGCAACCTGGCGCACATCTTCGACGACTGCGAACGCGGCGCGGTGCCGCCGCTGGGTGATTCCTACGGGCTGGACATGGTCATCGACCCGTTGCTGACGCGGCAGAAAGATATTTACCTGGAGGCGGGCAACCACAATTATCTGCTGCACATGAGCATGCCGGAATTTCTGAAAATGGTGCCGCATGCTGAGGTGCGGGAGTTGAGTCATTAGGATTTGCAGTGGTCTCGCTGGCCTCATCGCGAGCAGGCTCACTCCTACAATGGGATTGCATTGCACCTGTAGGAGTGAGCCTGCTCGCGATTAATCTTCCATACACCCCATTTTTGAAGGAGCTCAGCAATGGAACAACCAACCCACAGCCTCCCCTCCCTGTTCAAACAACTCGGCCTGGACAACGACCCGGTCAGCATCGACCAATTCATCGCCACCCATTCCCCGCTTAAACCAGAGTTGCACTTGGCCGATGCGTTCTTCTGGACGGAGAGCCAGGCGCAGTTTTTACGCGATGAGATTCTGGAGGATGCCGATTGGGCGGAGGTGGTGGATCAGTTGAATGTGTTGTTGCGCAAGGGGCGGGCGGGCTAATCGCTACTTTGGGAAAGGCCAGGCCCGTGCCGTATGAACCAGCGCCATAATCCAGATCACATCCTGATCTGGCTGGTAGACAAGCCGGTAGCTGGGGTGGGGAATTAATTCGCGAGTGCCGGCAATGATACCAACCGGGCCAATTTTGGGATTTTGGGCCAGGCGTGAAGCCGCTTCGGTGAAGCGGCGATCCATGTCGAGCGCTGCGCCTGGATTTTCTGCGTGAAGGTAGTCCCAGATTTTTTCGCGATCCTGTACGGCATTTTTACTCCAGATAATCTTCATCCTTGATTTTCTACCTGCCTGCGCCTGGCGGCGAATTGCGCTTCAACTTCCTCGTTGGAAACGCCTTCACCCGCTGCCATCGATTCTCTTGCAAGGTCGACTTTTCGTTGCAGGAAGACTTCGTATTCCCGGGCTTCCTGCTGTGTGCGAACAAACTGGCGCATCATTTCTCGCATGATCTGCGAAGCAGGACGATGGGATGCCTGCGCCTCAGCCATGAATTGCTCACGCAGCTCCGGCTCGAGCTTCATTGTAAAAACGGCTTGTTTTGACATCTGCAGATTCCTTCAAGATTTTCGGTACTGACGAGGTATATACATCGTCATCACATGGTTTAGAAAGCTTCAGTTTGTGCGAGCGACCAGTGGAGCAATTTGTTTCAAAACTTGACTGAAATTCCCCTCCAATGCGATATTGATAGTTAGCAAACTAACAGTGTGCATTTCCCCGTGTCCGATTCCCTCGACGCTCTCCAGATGAACATCAGCAGTGCCATGGTGGTGGCCGCCAGGCATTGGCGGAAGATCTGCCAGACCACGCTGGTCAACTATGGAATCTCCGAAGCCTGCGCCGTGCCGCTCTTGATGATCGGGCGTTTGGGCGAGGGCGTGCGGCAGGTGCAGGTGGCGCAAGCGGCCGGGATGGAAAGTCCGTCGCTGGTGCGTCTGCTCGATCAGTTGTGTCATTCGGGTTACGTCTGCCGTACCGAAGATGCCCATGATCGCCGCGCCAAGTGCTTGAGCCTGACCGACTCCGGTCGTGAACTGGTGCAAGCGGTGGAGATCGAACTGGTGCGTCTGCGTCATGAAGTGCTTGAGGGCATCGACCAGAGCGATCTGGAAGCTACGCTTCGGGTACTCAGAGCTTTTGAGGCGGCCAACCCGCCATTGGTGGTTAATTCTTGAACGGTTTTTTCTCCGGCATTCCGCCGGCCCGGGACTGGTTCTACGGGGTGCGGACTTTTGCAGCGTCGATGATCGCGCTGTACATCGCCTTGCTTATGCAAATGCCACGTCCGTATTGGGCGATGGCGACGGTCTACATCGTCTCCAGCCCGTTCCTCGGCCCGACCAGCTCGAAAGCGTTATACCGTGCGATCGGCACCTTTCTCGGTGCGGCAGCGGCGGTGTTTTTCGTGCCGATGTTCGTGCAGAGCCCGTATGTGCTGGTGGTGGTCATCGCGCTGTGGACGGGGATTCTGCTGTTCATGTCCCTGCATTTGCGCACCGCCAACAGCTACGCATTGATGCTCGCCGGTTACACCCTGCCGCTGATTGCCTTGCCGGTGGTGGATAACCCGCTGGCGGTGTGGGACGTGGCCGAGGCGCGTACTGAGGAAATTTTCCTCGGCATCGCCGTCGCCGCCGTGGTCGGCGCAATGTTCTGGCCGCGACGCTTGGCGCCGGTGTTCAACGACGCCGTGAGCAAGTGGTTCGCCGACGCAACCACCTACAGCCTGAAATTCCTCAGTCGCGACGTGCAGCCCGAGGAAGTCACCGCGCTGCGCATGGCCATGGTCGCCAACTTCAACAGCCTCGAATTGATGATCGGTCAGTTGCCCCACGAAGGCTCGCGACCGCAAACCGTGCGCAACACCAAAGAATTGCGCGGGCGCATGATTCATCTATTACCGGTGATCGATGCGCTGGAAGATTCGCTCTACGCCCTCGAACGGCGCACGCCTGAGCTGGTGGAAAAATTCGAACCGCTGCTTGTCGCGACCCGCGAATGGCTCGGTCATGAAGACGCCAATCTCGACCGCTGGCAAGCGCTGAAAGATCAGCTCGAAGCCCTGCAACCGAGTGCCGAAGCACTGGAAGATCGCCGGCAACTGCTGTTCTCCAACTCGATCTACCGTCTCGGTGAATTCATCGATTTGTGGCAGGACTGCCGCAGCCTGCAGGACGCGATTGTCTGCGAGCGCCAAGACAACTGGCGCGCGGTTTACCGGCATTGGCGATTGGGTCGGCTGACACCGTTTATCGACCGTGGGCTGATGCTCTACTCGGTGGCCTCGACCATTCTGGCGATCATCACCGCCTCGGTGCTGTGGATTCTGCTCGGCTGGCCGGACGGCGGCAGCGCAGTGATTCTGGCGGCGGTGGCGTGCAGTTTCTTCGCCTCGATGGACGACCCGGCGCCGCAGATTTACCGGTTCTTTTTCTGGACTGGCATGTCGGTGCTGTTCGCCAGCCTTTATCTGTTTTTGATTCTGCCCAACCTGCACGACTTCCCGATGCTGGTGCTGGCGTTTTCCATCCCGTTTATCTGCGTCGGCACGCTGACGGTGCAGCCGCGCTTCTACCTCGGCATGCTGCTGACGCTGGTCAACACCTCGTCGTTCATCAGTATTCAGGGCGCTTACGATGCGGACTTTTTCGCTTTCGTGAACTCCAACCTGGCGGGTCCGATCGGTCTGCTGTTCGCGTTTATCTGGACGCTGGTGGCGCGGCCGTTTGGTGCCGAATTGGCAGCGAAACGCCTGACCCGTTTCAGCTGGAAAGACATCGTCCATATGACCGAGCCGGCCAACCTTGCCGAGCACCGCAAATTGGGTGTGCAGTTGCTCGATCGGCTGATGCAGCACCTGCCGCGTCTGGCCCTCACCGGGCAGGACACCGGCATCGCCATGCGCGAAGTGCGCGTCGGTCTGAACCTGCTCGATTTGCTCGCCTACACGCCACGGGTGACTGGCGCGCCGAACGCTTTGTTGCAGCAGGTGGTCAGTGAAGTCGGTGAGTATTTCCGCGCTTGCCTCAAGGCCGGCGAACGCTTGCCGGCGCCGGCCCCGCTGCTGATGACTCTGGACCGCACCCGCCGCGCACTCAATGGCCACGGCGATGATGAAACCCGGCTAAACCTGTTGCACGCCTTGAGCGGTTTGCGTCTGGCGTTGCTGCCCGGCGTCGAATTCGTTTCCAGCGCCGAGCCCGAAGAACCGCTGCCCGATGGAGCGCCCCTATGATTGGTGATCTGGACATCAGCGGCATTTTCCTGCCGACCTTGCTGGTGTTGATGGGCATCACTTATGTGCTGTTTTTGTTGGTGCATGCCGTGCTTACGCGCGTGCACTTTTACCGTCTGGTCTGGCACCGGGCATTGTTCAACGTGGCGCTCTACGCGGTACTTCTGTACGGCGTGGACTCACTCAGTCGATACCTGATGACATGAAAAAACCGTTTTTGACTATCGGTCGCGTGGTACTGACCCTGCTGATCGTGACTTTTGCCGTTGTCCTCGTCTGGCGCATGGTGATGTATTACATGTTTGCGCCGTGGACCCGTGACGGCCACATTCGCGCCGACATCATCCAGATCGCCCCGGACGTATCCGGGTTGATCCAACAGGTTGAAGTGAAAGACAACCAGTTGATCAAGCGCGGCCAGGTGCTGTTCAGCATCGACCAGGATCGCTTCAAACTGGCCCTGCGTCAGGCCAAAGCGGCTGTGGCTGATCGCGAAGAAACCCTCGCTCAGGCCCAGCGCGAAGCCAAACGTAACCGTGGCCTCGGTAACCTGGTGCCGGCCGAGCAACTGGAAGAAAGCCAGTCGCGTGTGGCCCGTGCGCAATCGGCACTGGCCGAAGCCACAGTTGCGGTGGACAGCGCTCAGCTCAATCTTGATCGCTCGGTGATTCGCAGCCCGGTCGACGGTTACGTCAACGACCGCGCGCCGCGTCCGCAGGAATTCGTCACCGCCGGACGCCCGGTGTTGTCGGTGGTCGACAGCAACTCGTTCCACATCGACGGCTATTTCGAAGAGACCAAACTCGACGGCATTCATGTCGGCCAGTCGGTGGATATCCGTGTGATCGGCGACCGTGCGAAATTGCGCGGGCATGTCGAAAGCATCGTCGCCGGCATCGAAGACCGCGACCGCACCAGCGGCAGCAACCTGCTGCCGAACGTCAACCCGGCCTTCAGTTGGGTACGGCTGGCGCAGCGGATTCCAGTGCGGATCGCTTTTGATGACGTGCCGGAAGATTTCCGCATGATCGCCGGGCGCACTGCCACGGTATCGATCATCGAAGACTCGAAGGTCGACGATAAAAAGCAGGAGCCCGCGCAATGAGCAGGGCCCTGATGATCGCCGGGTTGGGCGTGATGTTGTCGGCGTGTCAGATGGTCGGGCCGGACTATCACGTGCCTGAGAATTCGGCGGTTCAGCGCAAGGACTTTCAGGGCGAACTGGCCGTCGACGGTAAGCCTGTGGTCTCGGCGCCGGTGCCGGCGGATTGGTGGCGACTGTATAAAGACCCGCGCCTCGATCAGCTGGTGCAGCAAGCGATGGCGTCCAACACCGATCTGCGTGTTGCGGCGGCTAATTTGCAACGCGCCCGCGCTCAGGTCGATGAAGCCGAAGCGGCCGGTGGCTGGAGCGCTGGCGTGAAGATGGGCGCCGAGCGTTTGCAGGAATCCGGACAGGCGTTTTTGCTGCCGGAAAAAGTCCCGGTGGCCAATATCGGCGACATCGGCATCAGCGCTTCTTACCAATTCGATCTGTGGGGCACCTTGCAGCGCGGCATCGAAGGCGCCAAGGCCAACGCCGATGCCACTCAAGCCGCCGCTGACACCGCACGCATCACCTTGGTCGCGGACGTGGTTCGCGCTTACACGCAAGTCTGCGCGGCCAACGAAGAACGCGAAATCGCTCAGCATTCCCTCGACCTGCAATCGCAAGGCACCACGCTGATCCAGCGTCTGCGCGACGCCGGCCGTGGCGACGAAACCCAGGTCACCCGTTCGCAAACCCAATTCAAATCCCTGCGCGCCGACATGCCGCGCTATGAAGCGGCGCGTCAGGCCGGGTTGTTCCGACTGTCGATGCTGCTGGCGAAACCGGTCGATCAATTGCCGGCAGGCACTGCGACCTGCGCCGAACTGCCGAAAATCGCTCAATTGGTGCCGGTCGGTGATGGCGCCGCACTGCTCAAGCGTCGTCCGGACATTCGTCAGGCTGAACGACGTCTGGCCGCCGCGACTGCCGGAATCGGCGTCGCCACTGGCGAGTTGTACCCGGACATCAGCATCGGCGCGACCATCGGCACCGTCGGCATCATCGACGACCTCGGTGATCCGTCGACCAATCGCTGGGGTTTCGGCCCGTCGCTGAGCTGGAAAGTGCCGACCAACGGCGCCCGTGCGCGCATCCGTGAAGCCGAAGCGACCACCCAAGGCGCGCTGGCGCACTTCGACGGCGTGGTGCTCAACGCCATTCGCGAAACCCAGACCGGCCTCGCGCAGTACAGCGCGCTGCTGCAACGCCGCGATGCGCTGGCCGATGCCGAGCAGTCGGCGAAACTCGCCGCCGACCAGACGCACCGCTTCTTCCAGGCCGGCCGCGAGTCGTTCCTGGCGGATCTGCAAGCGACCCGCACCTACACCGATGTCACCGCGCAACTGGCCGCCGCCAACACTCAAGTTGCGATGAGCCAGATCGATTTGTTCCTCGCCCTCGGCGGCGGTTGGGAAAGCGGACGAACGCACGCTCCAAGCCCCGGCAAACCCTGAGGCCGTTGCTATGCTTTGAAGTGTTGGAAGGGCGCCCCGTGCAAAGCACCCTTCCAGCGCACATTGCTAGCGCTGGTCTAGGGGAAACCAATAATGAAAAACCCTTACGCTCTCGGCTTCTGGTGCGCCCTTGCAGCGCTGGTGCTGCTGTCGGCCACCTATTTCTACGGCATCATGCTGGCCCATCAGATCGACAAGGCCATGATCTTTCTCGACAGCGTGACGGCGCTGATCGCGGTCATGGCGATCGTCGGTGTGGCGTGGGCGTCGATACAGGTTCAGCGGGTGAAAAAACGCCAGCTGGAACGTGGCAAGACCTTGGTGCAGATCTGGGACACCAAAGTCGCCCTGCGCCGGGTCGAAACCGTGTTCGACCGGTATTTCTGGGGCAGCTACTGGCAACCGGGCCGAACGTTCGCCGAAGTCATGGGCGAACTCACCGGCACGCCGCTGGAAAAAAGCCTCGAAGCGCTGAAAAAACAGTGCCTGGAACTCGACAAGCAGATTGATGGCGAGGGCTGGCACTGGCTCAACAACGCCCGCGAACTCTCCGATGTCGCCACGGCCATGGCCCGTGAGCGTTATCAGCTGGATTTCTGCGACCCACGCGCCGATGGGCCGGGTGGGGCGGTGATTGATCGGGATTTTGAAGTGCTCGTTTATACCTGGACGGCGCGGCTGAAGAGCTTTGATCATCAGTTGGATGAGATTGAGGTTCAGTATTCCTGAACAGCAAAAGATCGCAGCCTGCGGCAGCTCCTACATTGGAACGCGTTTCCCTGTAGGAGCTGCCGCAGGCTGCGATCTTTTTGCTTTCCCGAGTGTCCATAGACACTCTTTCACCTTTAATCATTGGGTCACTTCCCGCGCCCGGTGCTAATCTCCACCGCTGAATTAAGCGGAGTCGAGCCGCAACCCGGTCACGGGTTCAGGGAAGACGACCACACTCACAGCCACGGAAATCGATCAGGTCATTCATGAATAAATCAGCAGGCGTGCTTCTCGGAATTGTTGTTGCCATCGGCGCGATCAGCGTAGGCGGGGCCTGGTACACCGGGACCAAAATCGAAGGCGTGTTGAACGACGCCGTCAGCAACGCCAACAAAGAACTGCAAACCGCCATGGCCGGCTCCAACGGCACCGCGTCGCTGGAACTGGTGTCGCTGGATCGCCACACCTTCACCAGCACCGCGCACTATCGCCTGAAAGGCGAAGGCGAGATGTTCGGCGACGCGCCGGTCGAGTTGCTCTTCGTTGACCACATCGAACACGGCCCGCTGCCGTTCTCGCGTCTGCTGTCGCTGAAATGGCTGCCGGTCATGGCCACCAGCAACTACGAGCTGGAAAAAAACGCCGCCACCGAAAAATGGTTTGCCGCCACCAAAGGCGCCGCGCCGCTCAAAGGCGTGACCAGCATCGGCTACGACGAATCGACCAACAGCACCCTCGAACTGGTGCCGTTTGAAACCGCGCTGGACGACAAATCGAGCCTGAAATTCTCCGGCCTGAACATGGACATCGCCGCCAACGCCAAGGCGCAGAAGGTCAAGGCCAACGGCTACATGGACAACCTGAAACTGGTGACCGTGGCTGAAGATCAGGCGCCGGTACAGATCGAGCTCAACGGTCTGACCCTGGCCAGCAACCTCGCCAAAAGCACCTACGGCTACTACACCGGCGAAAACACCATCGAGCTGACCAGCAGCAAATCGACCTTCGGGCCGAAGCAGTCGGTGCTCGGCGTGAAGAACTTCGAAATGAAGAACCTCACCGAAGAAAACGGCAGCAACGCCTCCGGTCGCGCCGACTACAAGATTGGCGAAGTGTCGTTCAACGACAAGAAAATCGGCTCGGCGAACCTGGCCATGAGCCTGAAAAACCTCGACATCCCGTCGACCCTGTCGTTGATGCAGATCTACCAGACCAAGCTGCAGCCGTACGAAAAAGCCGCCGCCGAGGCTGCCGCGCAAGGCTTGCCAGCGCCAGAGCTGAACCTGACCGAAGCGGAAGACGCGCAAGTCAAAGCCGATCTGCAAAAACTGCTGGCTGCCGGCCCGCAATTTGCGCTGGAAAACCTCTCGTTCAATACCGCCAACGGTGAGAGCAAGGCCAATCTGGTCATCGACCTGACCAAGCCGCAATCGATGGATCTGCCACCGGATCAACTGGCCAAACAACTGATCGCGCTGCTCGACCTGAACATTCAGGTGTCGAAGCCGATGCTGATCGATCTGCTCAGCGTGCAGGCGCAACTCGACGGCCAGACCGATGCTAAAGCGATCGTTGATCAGTCCAAGGAAGCGGCCGACATGTTCGCCGGCATGGCGGTCGGTTCGCAGTTGGCCGTCGTCGACGGCAGCAACGTCGTGACCAAGCTGCATTACGCGGCCAATCAGGTCGAATTCAACGGCCAGAAGATGACCGTTGAGCAGTTTGTCGGCTTCCTGATGAGCAAGTTCGCCGGCGTCACGCAAGTGCAGTAATTCTGCGCGCTTAATAGCAACGCCCGGCCTCTGTACCGCACAGACGCCGGGCGTTTTGCTGTCTGGGGTTTGGGTTTTTGACTTTTCGGCAGAACCGCCATGGCGATTCTGAACAATTATTGTGTTCTCGATATTGGTCTACGCTTGCATGCAAGACTGCCTGACTAAGCTTGGCCGAGGCTGTCAGTTTCGGCCACCGTTACGAATGGGCAAGGAGGGCATTGCGACCCGGCTGGCCATGTAAGGATGCTGACGAATGCCGCGTATTGATGTTCCCGTATTGCATCGTGGTTTACGCCCGTTGTTCCGTGTCGCGCTGTGCAGCCAATTGCTTTGGCCGGTCATGGCGTTTGCCGACACACCCTATGATCAGATGGTGCGCGATGCCCGTGCCGGGCAGTACACGCCTGCGCTGACGGTGTTGCGTCAGGTACCGCCGGGTCAGTCGACCACCGGGCAGATCAGCGATCACCTGCAAATCGCCAGTTGGGCCGGGCTCGACGCTGAAGTTGTGCAAGTCTATGAAACCCAGGGCCGCGACCGCGTGCTGCCGGTGCAGGCACTGACCGCCACCGCGCGTGCTTATCGCAATCTCAAGCGTTGGGATCAGGCGACTCAGGTCTACAACAAGGCTCTCGCGCTGGAGCCGGATAACGCCGACCTGCAACTGGGCCTGGCCCTGACGCAAGCGGATGGCGGTAAACCCGACCAAGCCGTGACGCGCGCCCAAGCGCTGGTGGCTGCCAAACCCGATGACCCTGCACGCCGCCTCGCGCTGGGCTACGCACTCAATCGCGCGGGCAAACAGTACGACGCGCTGTTTGAATACGATCAGGCCTTTATTCGCGCCGGCAACAAACCGGAAGTTGCCCGCGAATACGTGGTCGCCCTGCAAAAGGCCCGTCTGCCAGAGCCCGCGCTGCGCCTGGCCAATCAACGTCCGGGACTGATTGATCCGGTCACGCTGCGTCGCCTCGAAGGTGATCTGGCCGCTGAGCGTGTGCGTCTTGCCGAAATGGCCAGTCGCAGTGAAAAGGAACGCTATGTCATCGCCGATCGTGCGCTGGCTGACTACGACAAACTCCTCGCCACCTGGACGCCGGACGCCAGCGCCAAGGAAGACGTGACCCGCTGGCGCATCGACCGCATGGGAGCGCTCAAGGCCCGTGCGCGTACCGCCGACGTCATCGCCGAATATCAGAAACTGCAAGCCGAAGGCGTGAAGATTCCGACCTACGCATTGCGTTGGGTCGCGGCGTCTTATCTCGATCAGCGTGAGCCGGAAATCGCCACCGACCTGTATCGCCAAGTGCTCGCCGCGCCGGACGCCGACGTCGGCAACCGCCTCGAAGACAGCACCGCGCTGTATTACGCGTTGCTGGAAAGTGACCGTGCCGACGAGGCGCGCAAAGTCGCCGAAGACGCCGCCAAATCGCAGCGTCCGCGCATCGAACTCAAGGGTTTGCCCGTCGGCAACCCGAACGATGAATGGATGGACGCCCAGCAACTCGCAGCGCAGGCCGGTACCTACAGTTCCGATCTGCCCCACGGCGAGCAAAGCCTTCAGACCTTGGTCGATCAAGCGCCGGGCAATACCGGTTTGCGTCTGGCCCAGGCCGACTTGTACCTAGCCCGCAACTGGCCACGCCGCGCAGAAATGCAGCTCAAGGAAACCGAGAGCATGGTGCCGCGCGACATGGGCCTGGAAATCGGTCAGGCGCACACCGCGATGGAATTGCAGGAATGGCGGCAGATGGATGCGCTGACCGATGACGTCGTCGCACGTTATCCGGACAACCGCCAGGTACAGCGTCTGGCCCGTGAGCGTGAAGTCCACGACATGTCCGAACTGCGCGTCGAAGCCTACGGCGGCAAGGCCAACGGTGGCGGCAGCAGCGGTGCCGGTGCGGTCAGTGGCAGCCGCGATTTCGGTATTCAAAGCACGATTTACAGCCCGCCGATTGATGAGGATTGGCGTGTGTTTGCGGGCGTCGGTTACGCCACCGGCGATTTTGCCGAAGGCACCGGCAACCATCGCTTCCAGCGTGTCGGTCTGGAGCGGCGCACCCGCGACATGACCCTCGAAGCCGAAGTCTCCAATCACGATTACGGTTACGGCGACAAACAGGGCGCGCGTCTGGCGATCGCCCGCGACATCAACGACCACTGGCAGTACGGCGGCAGTCTCGAATACCTCTCGGCTGAAACACCGCTGCGCGCGCTCAACAGCGACATCAAGGCCAACGGCGGCAGCGGTTTTATTCGCTGGCGCGCCAACGAAAGCCGCGAGTGGCGCCTGTCGGTGAGCCCGTCGCACTTCAGCGACGGCAACGACCGTGTCGAAGCCTTGCTCACGGGTCGCGAGGGCGTTTACAGCGCGCCGAACATTCAGGTCGATGCCGGTCTGGAAGTCGGCACCAGCCACAACTCGAAATCCGATGACGTGCCGTACTTCAACCCGAAATCCGACTTCAGCGTGATGCCGCTGGTCAACGTCAACCACGTCCTCTACCACCGCTACGAAACGTCCTGGAGTCAGCAATTCCAGGCCGGCGCGGGTACTTACAGCCAGCGTGATCACGGCACCGGCGGCATGGCCTTACTCGGCTACGGCCAACGCTATGCCTGGAACGACGTGTTCGAGGTGGGCGGTTTGTTCAGTGTGATCAACCGGCCCTACGACGGTGATCGGGAGACCGATCTGCGTCTGCTCGTCGACCTCACTTTCCGCTTCTAGAAGAGTTTGAAGATGCCTTTGATTTCGCGTTTCATCCTTCTGCTGGGAGCGCTGTTGATCAGCGCTTGCGCCCAGCAAGCTCCGGCCTTCGCGCCGCCGTCCGAGCGCCCGGTGGCGGCCAGCGAAAAACCGTGGCCGAAAAACCACGTACTCGGTATCGCCTACCACGATATCGAGGATCGCGATCCCGATCAGGCCGTGGTAGCGGTGCGCACCGAGCGCATGATCGAGCAACTCGCCTGGCTGCGTGAGAACGGCTACAAACCGGTTACGGTCGACCAGATCATGGCTGCGCGCAAGGGCGGCCCGGAGCTGCCGGCGAAAGCCATTCTGCTCAGCTTCGACGATGGCTATTCGAGCTTCTACACCCGCGTGCTGCCGGTGTTGCGCGCCTATAACTGGCATGCGCTGCTGGCGCCGGTCGGCAGCTGGATCGACACGCCGCTGAACCAGCCGGTGGATTTCGCCGGCACACCGCGTGCGCGTTCCGACTTCCTCACCTGGGATCAGGTGCGCGAAATCTCGAAATCCGGTCTGGTCGAAATCGCTGCGCACACCGACGCCAACCACAAAGGCATTCTGGCCAACCCGCAGGGCAACATGCAGCCTGCCGCCGCGACCCGTCGCTACGATCCGGTGACCAAACGTTATGAATCCGAGGCCGATTTCCAGGCGCGGATCCGCACCGACGTAACCAACATCTCGGAGAAAATCCGCAAGGTCACCGGCAAGAAACCACGGGTCTGGGTCTGGCCGTACGGCACGGCGGACGGTACTTCGCTGACCGTGGTCGGTGAGGAGGGCTATGAAATGGCCCTGACCCTCGATGACGGCCTCGATACCCTCGACAACCTGATGAGCAGCCCGCGCTTCCTCGTCGCCTCCGATCCTGACGGCGAGCATTTCGCCAACAGCGTCGTCGCGGTGCAGTCCGATTTCGCCATGCGCGTGGTGCACGTCGACCTAGACAACGTCTACGATCCGGATCCGGCGCAACAGGACATCAACCTCGGCAAACTGGTGCAGCGCATGGCTGACCTCGGGGCCAACACGGTGTTCCTGCAAGCCTTTGCCGATCCGAAGGGCGATGGCCTGGTGCATTCGCTGTATTTCCCCAACCGTCATTTGCCGGTGCGCGCCGACCTGTTCGACCGCGTCGCCTGGCAACTGCGTACTCGCGCTCACGTGAAAGTCTTCGCGTGGATGCCAGTGCTGAGTTTCGGCCTCGATTCGAAACTGCCGCGGGTGACGCGCTGGGATCCGAAAACCGGCACCACGTCAGTCGATCCGGATCAGTACAAACGCCTGTCGCCGTTCGATCCGGAAGTGCGGCGGATCATCGGTGAAATCTACGAAGACGTGGCGCGACTGACCTCGGTCGACGGCATTATTTATCACGACGATGCGGTGCTCTCGGATTTCGAAGACGCCGGCCCGCAGGCGCTGAAGGTCTACGCCGCCAACGGTCTTCCGGGTTCGATCGCCGCACTTCGCGATGATCCGGCGGCGATGCAGCGCTGGACGCGTTTCAAGAGCAAATACCTCATCGATTTCACCAACGAGCTGACTGCCAAAGTCCGCGCCATTCGTGGCCCGCAGGTGCAGACCGCGCGCAATATTTTTGCCGAGCCGATGATCAATCCGGCCAGCGAAGCGTGGTTCGCGCAGAACCTCGACGACTTCCTCGCGACCTACGACTGGACGGCGCCAATGGCCATGCCATTGATGGAAAAACAAACGCAGGCGCAGTCCGGGCCGTGGCTGGAAGCGCTGGTCGAAATCGTCAAAAAACGTCCCGGGGCACTGGATCGCACCGTGTTCGAATTGCAGGCGCGGGACTGGACGAAAAAAGACCAGGCCGACATTGACGCAGCGGTGATGGCGGACTGGATGGGCCGTCTCAAGCGTCAGGGCGCGACCAGTTTCGGTTACTACCCGGATAACTTCCTCGACAACCTGCCAGACCTGAAAATCGTAAGGCCTGCACTCTCCAACAAATGGAATCCATAACATGCTGGATAGACTGTTAGCCCTGCTTGTTCTGGCGATCGTCCTCGGCGTTCCGCTGGGGCTGATCTTCCTGGTGACCGGGCAGTTCCTGATGGACTTCGTGTTCTTCTACCCGCTGTTCATGTCCGGGTTGTGGATTGCCGGTGGCCTGTATTTCTGGCTGCACTGGGAACGTCACTGGCCATGGAAGGACGACACCCTGCCGCCGCCACTGGAAGGCGAACCGCTGATCTCGATCCTGATCCCTTGCTACAACGAAGGTGACAACGCCGCCGACACGATCCACGCGGCGCTGGCTCAGCATTACCCGAACATCGAAGTCATCGCGATCAACGACGGCTCCAAGGACAACACCGCGCAAGTACTCGACGCGTTGGCCAAGGAAGATCCGCGCCTGCGTGTTCTTCACCTGGCGGAAAACCAGGGCAAGGCTGTGGCCCTGCGCATGGGCGCAATTGCTGCGCGCAGTGAATATCTGGTGTGCATCGATGGTGATGCGCTGCTGGCGCCGAACACCGCGGCCTATCTGGTTGCGCCGATGCTGGACAACGCACGCCTTGGCGCGGTGACCGGCAACCCACGGATCCGCACACGTTCGACGCTGGTCGGGCGGGTTCAGGTTGGCGAGTTCTCCTCGATTATCGGTTTGATCAAACGCACGCAACGGGTGTTCGGGCGAATCTTTACCGTGTCCGGTGTGATCGTCGCGTTCCGCCGTACCGCGCTGAACCGGGTGGGCTACTGGAGCCCGGACATGATCACCGAAGACATCGACATCAGCTGGAAGCTGCAACTCGATCACTGGAGCATCTTTTACGAGCCGCGCGCGCTGTGCTGGATTCTCATGCCGGAAACCCTCGGCGGTCTGTGGAAGCAACGTCTGCGTTGGGCTCAGGGCGGCGCCGAAGTGCTGTTCAAAAACATTCGCGGCATCTGGCAATACCGCCATCGTTACCTGTGGCCACTGCTGTTCGAATACTGCCTGTCGACCGGTTGGGCGTTCACCTTTCTGCTGTCGGTGATTTTCTGGGGCGTTGGCAAATTCGTGGTCATGCCGGAAGCCATCGCGGTGGATCACCTGATGCCGCCGGCCTTCACCGGTCTGCTGCTGGCCTTTGTCTGCCTGGTGCAGTTCGCGGTCAGCATCATCATCGACCGCCGCTACGAGCCGGGTCTGGGCAAGACCATGTTCTGGGTGGTCTGGTATCCATTGGTGTTCTGGCTCATCAGCCTGCTGACCACGCTGGTCAGTTTTCCGAAAGTACTGTTCGGCCAACATCAGAAGCGTGCGCGTTGGGTCAGCCCTGACCGGGGCATCAAACCGCTCGGCGACGACGAAGAAGAGGTCATCAAATGAAAATCATCCGGACTCGCCAGCGGCCATTCCTGGTAGTGATCGACGTGATCCTCACCGTGTTGGCGTGGGTTGGCCTGCTGTATCTGCTGATTCGCGGATTGTGGCCGTTGATCGAGACGCATGCGGGCGCGCCGCGTATCGACAACTCGGCGTTCGATGCGCTGGGCACGTTGCAGATCTACATGTGGATTGCCTTGGTCAACGCGGTGGTGCTGATTTCCTGGGCGCGCTATCAACAGCGCAAAAGTCGCAGCTTCGCCCAGCGTCGTCTGCCGTCGCCGGTGATTGACGATGAAGGGCTGAGCAAGAGCTTCAAGCTGTGCGATGACCGTTTCCAAAAATTGCGCACGCCGGGGGTGATGACCATTCACAACGATCAGGATGGCGACATCAGCCATGTGGTGACGCATTTCTGGCCAGTCAAACAGGCCGAATTGCCAGCACCGCTAGCACCGCTGGAGCACCCACGGGTGATCTTTCTGCATGCCGAAGATGACGAAAATCGCGAGCCTTTGACCCGGTAACCCAGTGCTTGACCGATCGTTCCCACGCTGGAGCGTGGGAATGCCTCTTGGGACGCTCCGCGTCCAGTGACGCGGAGCGTCACGGGCTGCATTCCCACGCAGGAGCGTGGGAACGATCAAAAATTCGCGAACCACACGATCCACTGTAGGAGCCGAGCTTGCTCGCGAAGACGTCAGCACAGCCGAGATCGTTAGTGGCTGACCCGACGCTTTCGCGAGCAAGCTCGGCTCCCACAGGGGGGCGTCAGTCGCGGATGAGGGCCCAGGCTTCTTCCATCATCAGCGGTTGTTTCATGCGTTCGGCGAGCATTGCCATCGCTCGTTCCTTTTCGCAGGCCACCGCGGCGACCAGAATGCCGTTTCTGCCGAACAACCCAATAAACGGCGGATGCTCCGGCTCGCCAAGAAACTCGACTTCATCCCAATGCTCGGCGTGTCCGAGGTAGTCGTAATTCTTGCCAAAATGCCACGTCCAGAAAAACGGCACGTCCAGATAATGCTCCTCGCCGCCAAGCATATTGGCCGCCGCGATGCGCGCATGTTGCTGAGCCAGGCGCCAGTGTTCGATGCGTTGTGGCTGGCCGTGCAGCGGGAACGTGGCGATGTCGCCAATCGCCCACAAGCCTTCAGTGACGCGCATGCCGTCATCAACGCGCAAAGATTGATCCTTTTCCCTCGGCAGTGACGCGAACGCCTCAGTCGCCGGGTGCACGCCAATACCCGCCAGCACCAGATCGGCTGAAATGCGCAGTCCGTTGTCCAGCAGCACCGCCTCGACTTTGCCGTCGCCAATGACCTCTGTCGCCTCATGATCGGTGATGAATTTCACACCTTTTTCTTCATGCAGCGCGCGGATCGCTTTGCCTACCGCCTCGCCGAATTGCGCCGCGAAAGGAATTTCGTGGCGCGCCAGCACCGTGACGTCGAGACCGTGCTGGCGCAGGGCCGAGGCGCATTCGAGGGCGATAAAGCTGTCGCCGATGATCACTGCGCGTTGATCGGGGCTGGCCGCTTTCATGATCTGTTCGGCCTGGGCTTTTGAGCGCAGGACGAAAACTTGTGGCAGGTCGGCGCCGGGCAATTCCAGAGGGTTGGGTTCGCCGCCAGTGGCGAGTACGGCTGCGTCGTAGCTCAGCGTTTGGCCGTCATTGAAATGGAGGCTTTTAGTCTCGGCATCGATGGAGGTGATTTCGCTTCGCTGGCGTTCGATGCGCTGCTCTTTATAGAAACTTTCATCTCGCAGCGGCGGTGTTTCTTCCGGCGGCATGTCCCCGGCGAGGACAAATTTGCTCAGCACGGTGCGGTCGTAACCGGCGTCGGGTTCGCGGTCGATCATCACGATGCGACCACCAAAACCCTTTTCCCTCAAGGCCGCCGCACACGCGGTGCCTGCTGCCCCCGCGCCGACAATCACGAAAGTGCGCGCATCGTCCGCCGGCGGGGTGTGCGGATCTGCCAGCGCTTGGTCATCGACCCAAACCTCATCGCCACGCAATTCCAATGGATAACGCTTGAGGCTGTCGAGCGCTGGTGGCTCGCACAACGCGCCGTCCTCCGCGCGAAAAGCAGCCTTGTGCCACGGGCAAATCAGCCGTCCGTGACACAACGCGCCGTCAGCCAGCGGCGCGCCGGCGTGTGGGCATTCGCCCTGAAACGCGCGTAGCTGGCCTCCCGCACGCAGCAAAACGATCTTGCAGTCGCCGATTTCAACTTGCAGGCCACGGTCTTCAGGGACATCGGCGAAGCGGGCGACACGGTGCAGGGACATAATCGGCTTCCTCACAGGCATTTCTCTTACGAGTTTGCGCCGTGGTGCGAGGTTCAGCGATTTCCTGGTGCCACCGCACGAACGGTACAGCTATAGTCTGCAAGCCGACGACGGCCCAACTGCACAAGGTGCTCCCGGAATGACCCGATTGACCTCTCTCAACCCTTGGCTGGCGGCCATTGCCGTCGCCCTTTGCGTGCAGTTTCCGGCGCAGGCCCAGGAGCGTTTCACCCTGAGCATCCCGGGTGTTTCCGACAACCGTCTGTTCACCTCGGCAGCGGCCAGCGATGCGGCCGGTTGCGGTGGCAAGAATCAGTCGCCGGCGCTGAGCTGGAACGCCGGCCCGGCGGGTACTCAGAGCTATGCCATCGTTATGCACGATCCGGACGGCCAGAAAGGTCTGGGCGTCGATCACTGGATTCACTACGGCATCAAAGCCACCACGCACCAGATTGCCGCCGGTGTCGGTGCGAAATCCGCGTTCGAAGGCGTCGGCGGCACCAACAGCAAGGGCAACACCCATTACATGGGCCCGTGCCCGCCAGTGGGCGACAGCGCGCACCACTACATCATTCAGATCTACGCCCTTGATCTGGCGCCGGATGCCTTGCCGGCTGGTCTGACCCGCGCCGAACTGATGGAAAAAATCAAAGGTCACGTGCTGCGCAACAGCAGTGCGGTGCGGCGTTATCACCGCTGACAATATTTTCAGCGGCGTTTAACCCGAACTGAAGGGGCTGCCCGTCTCAGTGGATGAATGATCAATTTCATCCCCGAGGTCAGCCCCCATGTCCCGTCCTGTGTATTTCTTGCGGCCCGTTGCTGTTGGTGTGTTGCTGGCGGTGGCCGGTTGCGGCGTTTCCTCCAATCCGGAATCCGCTGCCGTGCTGGCGCCCGCTCAGCCTGCGCAATTGATCCAGCAGGAAGCGCTGATGGCCGACAGCACAATCGCTAAACGCGCGTTGTACAAAATGCCCAACGCGGGCAGCGCGCCGATGCTGCAGAGCGAAAGTTATCCACAAGGCTATCGCGACGAGCAGCGCGAGCAATATCAAGCGCTGGCCGATAACCCGATTCACAGCGTCGCCGAAACCCCGGTTTCAACCTTCAGCGCCGACGTCGATACCGGTGCTTATGCCAACGTCCGCCGTTTGCTTAATCAAGGACGCCTGCCGCCGGAAGGTGCGGTGCGGCTCGAGGAAATGGTCAATTACTTCCCTTATGACTACGCGCCGCCGAGCGATGGCTCGCCGTTTGGCGTGACCACCGAGCTGGCCGCGTCACCGTGGAACCCGCACACGCGCTTGCTGCGCATCGGCATCAAGGCTTCCGATCGCGCGGTGTCGGAATTGCCTCCGGCCAATCTGGTGTTTCTGGTCGATGTGTCCGGCTCGATGGATCGCCGTGAAGGCTTGCCGATGGTCAAAAGCACGCTGAAATTGCTGGTCGATCAATTGCGCGATCAGGATCGCGTGTCGCTGGTGGTCTACGCCGGCGAATCGAGAGTGGTGCTTGAACCGACTTCCGGACGGGAAAAAACGAAAATTCGTACAGCCATCGAGCAGTTAACCGCTGGCGGTTCGACCGCAGGTGCTTCAGGCATCGAGCTGGCTTACTCAATGGCACAGCAGGCGTTCATCGGCAAAGGCATCAATCGCATCCTCTTGGCCACCGACGGTGATTTCAACGTCGGGGTCAGCGACTTCGACAGCCTCAAGCAAATGGCTGTGGATAAACGCAAAACCGGAATCTCGCTGACCACTCTGGGTTTTGGGGTGGATAACTACAATGAACATTTGATGGAGCAGTTGGCCGATGCGGGCGATGGCAACTATGCCTACATCGACAACCTGCGCGAGGCGCGCAAAGTGCTGGTCGATCAACTCGGTTCGACACTCGCCGTGGTCGCAAAAAACGTTAAGTTGCAGGTGGAGTTCAACCCGGCGCAGGTCAGCGAATATCGTCTGCTCGGCTACGAAAACCGCGCGTTGAAGCGTGAGGATTTCAGCAATGACAAGGTCGATGCCGGCGAAATCGGTGCAGGCCATACGGTGACCGCGCTGTACGAAATTGTTCCAACAGGTGAGAAGGGTTGGTTGGAGCCGCTGCGTTACGGCAAATCGACGCCAGCGGTTTCTGAGGCGAACGGGGAATTGGCGATGCTGCGTGTGCGATATCAACAGCCCGAAGGTGGGAAAAGTCTGCTGATCGAGCGGCCGATTGCCAATCAGGTGAAAAGCGCCAGTGAGGATCTACGCTTTGCCGCTGCGGTCGCCGCGTTTTCCCAGCAACTCAAGGACGCTCGTTACACCGGCGATTTCAGCCTGAAAGACACCGAAACGCTGGCCCGTGGCGCTCGCGGCGACGACCGTTTCGGCTTGCGCAACGAGTTCGTGCAACTGGTGCAGCTGGCGCAGAGTCTGCGCACTTCTACAGCATCGAATGCGCAGGCCACTGAACGACGGATTGAATAAGTGAATCGTCTGAAGGGTTTTATCAGCCAGCTGTTTGCTTCGGCAGACAGCCCGACCGCCAGCAGCGATGAATCGCTGCTGGCGCGTTATCGCGAGGGCGACGGCGCGGCGTTCGAGATCTTGTACGCCCGCCATCGTCAGGGTTTGTACCGGTTTCTGCTTGGGTTGAGCGATAAACCGGAATTGGCCGATGAGGTGTTTCAGGAAACCTGGCTCAGCCTGATCCGCAGCGCCAGTCAGCCACAAGGTCGCGCGACATTTCGTACGTGGCTGTTCCAGATTGCGCGCAATCGCCTGATCGATCACTGGCGCAAACATGGCGCTCAACAACCGCTGCACGACAGCTATGACGAACAAACTCACGCGGTCAGCGATGAAGCGAGCGATCCCGAGCAACTGCTGAGCCTCAGCCGCGACAGCCAGCGCCTCGAAAGCGCCCTGCAAACCTTGCCCGCCGACCAGCGCGAAGTGTTCTTGCTGCGCGCCCACGGCGACCTCGACCTGGCGCAAATCGCCAGCCTCACCGAAACACCGCTGGAAACCGTCAAAAGCCGCTTGCGCTACGCCCAGCAAAAACTGCGTCGGCTGCTGGCCGAGGAGGTACTCACATGACTGACGCCCGCCAGACACCCGAAGATCCGCTGATCAAACACGTGCGCGAACAGCACAACGCTGAACCGCCCGCGCATCTCGACGCGTTCATCGTCAATACCGCGCGCCGCGAAACGCCTGCGGTGCAACTGAGCCTGTGGCAACGCTGGTTGCAGGCCTGCCGCAAACCGCGCTGGCAAGTCGCATTCGCCAGCCTCGTTGGCGTCGCGTTGATGTTGTCGCTGGTGCAGCGCTCGCCCGAACCGCTGCGCCAATACGACTACGCCCCGGCGCCGAAACTCGCTGTGCCGATGGCCGAAGCGGACTCCGCGCAACTGCACCGATTGTCCGCCCCGGCAGCGCCCCGAGCCGCGCCCGCGCCGATGATGGAAATGGCCGCGCCAATGCAAAGCCAGGCGATCAGCGCCGATGAAGCCAAGGTCAGCAAGCGCGCCGCCGCCCCACCCAATGGTCTCGACGAACAACTGCGCGAAGTTCTGCGCCTGCGCGAATCCGGCCAATCGCAGGCCGCCGATAGCCTGTTCAATAACCTGCATAAGCGCTACCCGAACGTCGATCTCGACGCCCGACTCGAACAGTTGCAAGAAAAATGACCCTGTAAACCTCAGCCATTTGGCAATGCCCCGCAAAAACGCGCACTATCGGGGCATTGCCAATACGCCGGAGGACAACGTGGCATCGAAAATTGACCGCATTGCCCAACTGCTCAACTGCCCGCAAAAGGGCGAAGAGATGCGGCGCGCTATTACCGAGGCACGTAAGGAATTTCTGCTGAACCAGCCGGAAGAAGACGTCGTTGATGAAGACGAGGTTTTTGAAGAGGTTGAGGGGGAAGAGGATGGCGATGAATATGATGAGTTTGATTGGACGACGGAATAGAACAGCCCTTTAGGGCTCTTTTCATGAGCCGATTCGTCAGGTTGACTCGGTCTTATCAACCCTTATAATCGGCACCAACACGGCCCCTGTCGGTTGATGCGCTACGGCGCTGAGACTGCTCAGGGGTTTTTTTTGTTTGTTTTTTCTCACCAGTCCCGGTTTTTCCAATCCGGATCGACGCCCATCCGATCCAGCTCAAGATCCAGATGAGTCAAATTCGGAAATCCATCTTCCAATAGTGCTTGTAAACGTCGTCCCCAGCTCGAAGTCGGATTGATCACCTTCATCAAATGTTGGGTCATGCATAAAAGCATGAACGGCCGGGCGCGTTTATGTGGGTCATCATGAAAGGCTTTCAGGGCTGGGGTTTGCTCCGGCGGAGGTAGCTTTGGTTGATCTACGATGTTTCGGTTCCATAACCGACTGTGATGAGCGCATACGTTGCGAAGGTAATTCAGGCTTCGAAGCCAGCTTGCGAAAGTTCTTCCGTTGCTGATGCCGTATGCCTGCGAGATAGCGTCTTGGTCAGACTCAGTCATGCCTGAGTACAAGGTTGAAAGCGTGCCGAAATCCCAAACCTCACACGCGACCCAGACGGCCAATGGCAGTCCATATTTTTCTTTGTTATGACGAATGAAATCCTCGTTGGAACGACTGATCAATGAGGCATGCTTGCCAAGCCAGGAATGATGTCGGGTCAGGCCCGTCTTCGAATCAAGGCTGACGGAAAAGCTTTCGTGAAAAAGCTCGGGTCTCAAGTAGGCGAACTTCTCATGCTTGCCCAGCACATGTGAAATATCCACTCGCAGTGCTATTTCAACGCGCTCAAGCGCATCCAGCGTCAATAACCTCAACTTCTTGTCGAACACATACAAATCCACCGCATTCTGAAATGTCGTTCCAGGTTTGAAAGTGTCGAGCGGCAGACGCGTCGGTTTGGACTTAGACAGTTTCTTGCTCTGCGGATCCAAGGGACAACACATCTCCGTGCGCTCGCGAAAGGCGAACCAGTAGCCGCTCAAGCGGTAATAGCCGATGCGCTCCAGATAATCCAAGGCTTTCGGCGGATCGCTTACAGCCATGCCGCGGGATTGGAGCAACGCTAATTGTTGTTGATAGCTGTGCCAGGGTTTTGGATAGCCTTGCATCATTTGCATGTCACCTTTGCCGTCCGTGGCATAAATGGATTTTTGATCGGGGAGGTCATCGAAAAGCTTGGGTGCGCCTGCAGCAATGGCATCGAAATGGGGCTCACAAGGTAGGTGTTTGACCCCATGACCGCAATTACCGAATTCTTCCTCAACGGCGATGAGTGAGGGGACTGGCGGCGGTTGTACGCTCTTGAATTACAAATGCCCGATTCGCTCTTGTTCATTACTCAAAAAACATCGCCCACAAAAAAGCCCCGGACTTCATCAGTCCGGGGCTTTCTCGTTTAGATCAATGGTGCACCAGGCGGGATTCGAACCCACGACCCCTGCCTTCGGAGGGCAGTACTCTATCCAGCTGAGCTACTGGTGCAGCGGGCGACATCATACCTAGGTCGGCTCGGGGCGTCCATGCTGGGGTTTGTCAGTGCGCGTGTTCGCTTAAATCACTGTATTCCTTAAAGCTGTAACGTCCTGCAAAACCCTCGCTTGGCGCTTTCCCGGGGTTGATCTATGGTTTTGCTGCGGCAACGGGTTTTGGCTCGTTGATCTGAAAAATCCGGCAAAAACGGCGTTTTTGTTCTTTTTTTCGAACGACCTATTGTCCTTTGACCCCTTTGATCCTACGATCCGTTTGAGATTTCAAACGCTCGTTGAGCGGGTGTTGAAGCGCCGGTGGTTCGAATCGTCCACGGTTGATGCGCCACACCCGGTCACTGATTTCCCTGACGGCAGCCTTGCGAGGCGCCTTTCTACAATCATAATTTGCTCCGCGCAGGCCGCGGTGCTGTTAAGGAAAGCCGACATGCAGCTTAAAGACACCCAGTTGTTCCGCCAGCAAGCCTTCATTGATGGCGCTTGGGTCGATGCGGACAACGGTCAGACGATCAAGGTTAATAACCCGGCCACCGGCGAAATCCTCGGTACCGTGCCAAAAATGGGCGCCGCCGAAACCCGCCGTGCCATCGAAGCCGCTGACAAAGCGCTGCCGGCCTGGCGTGCACTGACCGCCAAAGAGCGCGCAGGCAAGCTGCGTCGCTGGTTCGAACTGATGATCGAGAATCAGGACGACCTCGCGCGCCTGATGACCCTCGAACAGGGCAAGCCACTGGCCGAAGCCAAGGGCGAAATCGTTTACGCCGCTTCGTTCATCGAGTGGTTCGCCGAAGAAGCCAAGCGCATCTACGGTGACGTGATTCCGGGCCACCAGCCAGACAAGCGTCTGATCGTGATCAAGCAGCCAATCGGCGTGACCGCCGCGATCACCCCGTGGAACTTCCCGGCCGCGATGATCACCCGTAAAGCCGGCCCGGCACTGGCTGCCGGTTGCACCATGGTGCTCAAGCCTGCTTCGCAAACACCGTTTTCCGCTTTCGCTCTGGCCGAACTGGCTCAGCGTGCCGGCATTCCTGCGGGCGTGTTCAGCGTGGTGTCCGGCAGCGCCGGCGACATCGGCAGCGAGCTGACCAGCAACCCGATCGTGCGCAAACTGTCCTTCACCGGTTCGACCGAAATCGGTCGTCAGCTGATGGCTGAATGCGCCAAGGACATCAAGAAAGTTTCGCTGGAACTGGGCGGCAACGCGCCGTTCATCGTGTTCGACGACGCGGATCTGGATAAGGCCGTCGAAGGCGCGATCATTTCCAAATACCGCAACAACGGCCAGACCTGCGTCTGCGCCAACCGTCTGTACATTCAGGATTCGGTCTACGACGCGTTCGCCGAGAAGCTGAAAGTGGCTGTGGCCAAACTGAAGATCGGCAACGGTCTGGAAGACGGCACCACCACTGGCCCGCTGATCGACGAAAAAGCCGTGGCCAAGGTCAAAGAACACATTGCTGACGCCGTGGCCAAAGGCGCGACCGTGCTGGCCGGTGGCAAGGCGATGGAAGGCAACTTCTTCGAACCGACCATCCTGACCAACGTGCCGAAAAATGCTGCTGTGGCCAAGGAAGAAACCTTCGGTCCGCTGGCGCCGCTGTTCCGCTTCAAAGACGAAGCCGAAGTGATCGCGATGTCCAACGACACCGAGTTCGGTCTGGCTTCGTACTTCTATGCTCGCGATCTGGGTCGTGTGTTCCGTGTCGCGGAAGCGCTGGAATACGGAATGGTTGGCGTCAACACCGGGCTGATCTCCAACGAAGTCGCGCCGTTCGGCGGCATCAAGGCCTCGGGCCTGGGCCGTGAAGGCTCCAAGTACGGCATCGAAGATTACCTGGAAATCAAATACCTCTGCCTGGGCATCTAAGCCCGGTCAAAGATCGCTGCAAACGCAAAGGGCACGAGAGCGCTGTCCCTTTGCGTCGTTTCAAACCGGAATTTTCTCTGCGGCCGGGAACGCCGTGGCAGTCGATCATCGCATGCTGCCACCGTCGCTTCCTCCCGCTTAATCCTTGAACAACGCCGCCCGATGAGCGGCGAATGAGGACTGTAATGAGCAAGACTAACGCTGAACTGATGGCCCGCCGTACCGCAGCTGTTCCACGTGGTGTTGGCCAGATTCACCCGATCTTCGCTGAGTCGGCAAAAAACGCTACCGTGACTGACGTTGAAGGTCGTGAGTTCATCGACTTCGCCGGCGGTATCGCTGTATTGAACACCGGCCACGTGCACCCGAAAATCATCGCCGCCGTGACCGAACAACTGAACAAGCTGACCCACACTTGCTTCCAGGTGCTGGCTTACGAGCCGTACGTAGAAGTTTGCGAAAAAATCAACGCGAAGATCCCGGGTGATTTCGCCAAGAAAACCCTGCTGGTTACCACCGGTTCCGAAGCCGTCGAAAACGCCGTGAAAATCGCCCGTGCCGCCACTGGCCGTGCCGGCGTGATCGCCTTCACCGGCGCCTACCACGGTCGCACCATGATGACCCTGGGCCTGACCGGTAAAGTCGTGCCTTACTCGGCCGGCATGGGCCTGATGCCAGGCGGCATCTTCCGCGCGCTGTACCCGAACGAACTGCACGGCGTGAGCATCGACGATTCGATCGCTTCCATCGAACGCATCTTCAAGAACGACGCCGAGCCGAAAGACATCGCCGCGATCATCATCGAGCCTGTGCAGGGTGAAGGTGGTTTCTACGTCGCGCCGAAGGAATTCATGAAGCGTCTGCGTGCGCTGTGCGACCAGCACGGCATCCTGTTGATCGCTGACGAAGTACAGACCGGCGCTGGCCGTACCGGTACCTTCTTCGCCATGGAGCAGATGGGCGTTGCTGCCGACCTGACCACCTTCGCCAAATCCATCGCTGGCGGCTTCCCGCTGGCCGGTGTCTGCGGCAAGGCCGAATACATGGACGCCATTGCTCCAGGCGGCTTGGGCGGCACCTACGCCGGTAGCCCGATCGCTTGCGCCGCTGCGCTGGCCGTGATGGAAGTGTTCGAAGAAGAGAATCTGCTGGATCGCTGCAAAGCAGTCGGCGAGCGTCTGGTGACTGGCCTGAAAGCTATCCAGGCCAAGTACCCGGTGATCGGTGAAGTCCGTGCGCTGGGCGCGATGATCGCGGTCGAGCTGTTCGAAAACGGCGACAGCCACAAGCCGAACGCTGCAGCAGTGGCATCGGTTGTGGCCAAGGCACGCGACAAGGGGCTGATCCTGCTGTCTTGCGGCACCTACGGCAACGTTCTGCGCGTCCTCGTACCGCTGACCTCGCCGGACGAGCAACTGGACAAAGGTCTGGCGATCATCGAAGAGTGCTTCTCCGAGCTCTGATCACCCAGTGTGACCTGATCGACAAAAAACCCGCTTCGGCGGGTTTTTTTACGCCCGTTGAAACACATCGGGGCTTTAGCACTGTATCGAAAGGCCAGCATTGGCTAAGGTTCAGGCATTGCAAGGGAGAGCGCGCATGACCGCCGTTGATTTACCCGCCGTACCCCGAGTGCTGATTGCCGAGGCCGACCCGTGGTCGCGCGACCTGCTCAAACAAGTGCTGCTGAACGTGCGTTGCGATGCGCGGCTGGATCTGTGCGCCGATGGCCAGCAAGCGATGTCGTTGCTCAGCGAAGTGCCGTATGACCTCGCGATCGTCGACTGGGAGCTGCCCGGCGTCGATGGTCTGAACGTGCTGCGCAGCGTGCGGCAGCGCAAACGCAATCCGCCGCTGCCGTTCATTCTGATGAGCAGCCGCAACGACAGCGCCAGCGTGCGCGAAGCGATTCCGCTGGCGCCGACAGCGTACCTGACCAAACCGCTGAACATGGAAAGCCTGACCCAGCGTTTGCAGGGGTTGCTGCTCAATGCCGGGGAAGAGGTGTTCTGCGAAGTGCCGGCGCTGGCGCCGGGTATGACGTTGTCAGTGTTTCTCGAGCGACGCCGTGAGCAGGCCGACGGCGCGCCGCTGATGACCGATGTGCAGGTGGCGGTGAAGCGCAGCCTCAACCCTGGCGGGCTGGATCTGAAGGTGCTCGAAGATGAGATAAAAACCGATCCGCAGATCACTGCCGTGTTGATCGCTGCCGCCAACAGCGCGGCGCAGCACCATGGCGCGCCCGTGCAGACACTGGCGCAGGCACTGCACCGGCTCGGTACCGGGCAGAGCATGAATTTGATTCTGGGGCTGGCGCTCAAGCGTAGCGCCAGGCTCAGCGATCCGTGTCTGGCGGATTATGCCGAGCGTTATTGGGGGCTTTCGCTGCACACTGCCGAATATGCGCGCACGTTGGCGCGTTTGCTCGATCTGGACCAGGAGCGCTGCTACTGCGCGGGGATGCTGCATCGGTTGGGTGATCTGGCGTTGCTGCGTTGTTTGCAGGAATGGCAGCAGGCCGGTGGTGCGCTGGATGAGCTTGAAGAAGTCGGCGAGGCGCTGGCTGAGTTTGGCGCGGCGTATGGTTCGGCGTTGCGCACGCGCTGGCGTTTGCCACTGGAGCTGCGTGAGTTGATTGCGGCGGTGTATCAACTCGGTGGCGGGGTGTATTCCCGTGAAGCGCTGGTGATGAACATGGCGGCGCAAATGGCGCACCTGACCGAGCATGAAGGCATAGAAGAATTGGCGAAAAGCCGCACGGCACGGCTGCTCAAGATCGGCTTGCCGGAGCTGATGCGGATGCGCAAATAACATTTCACACAACTCCCCTGTAGGAGCTGCGGCACGCTGCGATCTTTTGATCTTTAAAACAAGATCAAAAGATCGCAGCGTGCCGCAGCTCCTACAGGGTTTGTGTTCGTGTTCAGGCAGAGATAATGCGGTTCTTGCCTTGGCGCTTGGCTTCGTACATCGCTGCATCCGCACGGGCGAACAGGCTGTCGAGGCTTTCATCTTCGTCGGTGAGGCTGGTCAGGCCCTGGCTCACGGTGATGCTGAAGGTCTGGCCATCGTGGTTGAAACTCAGACGTTGAATCTCCTGTTGCAAGCGTTCCGCGACCTGCATCGCCATGTCCGGCGCGCACCCTGGAAACACAGCCGCAAATTCCTCCCCGCCAATCCGCCCGAACAGATCGCCGCGTCGTAGCGAGCCGCGCCCGCACTCGGCGACTCGCTGCAACACGTTGTCGCCCTCGGGATGCCCGTAACTGTCGTTGATCACTTTGAAGTCATCAATGTCCAGCAACAGAAACGCCATCGGCGAACCTTGCAACCGCGCCTCTTCAAACGTGCGGTTGGCGCATTCGAAGAAGTGTCGGCGGTTGCTGCTTTGTGTGAGTACGTCGGTGGTCGCCAGACGATGCAGCTCGGTTTCCATCTGCTTCTTTTCGGTGATGTCTTCGGCAATGCCGACGATGATCACCGGTTGCCCGCTATCGTCCTGACGATTGATGAAGCATTTGTCGCTGAGCCAGCGGATCTGGCCATCGGCGGCGATGATCCGGTATTCGCGGTCTTCCACCGCACCTTTGTGCAGGACTTCGGCGAGGCTGCGTTCGGCGTATTCGAGGTCGTCGGGGTAGATGCTGTCGCGCCACTGGTTATAGTCGGCGAGGAGAAGGCCGGCGGAACGGCCGAAAATTCGTTCATACGCGGGGCTGACGTACAGCACCTGACGGGTTTCCCAGTTAAACGCCCAAAGCACCGCGTTGACGCTGACCAGCAGCGAGCTGAACAGCTGTTCGCGTTCGCTCAAACGGGCGACTTCGCCCTGGGCGTGCATCAGCGCCATCAGGGTTTGCGCGGCTTCGGGCCACTGCGGGAAAGATGAGTCTTTTTGGTTGTTATTGACCATCGGCACAAGTCTCAAAGGGCGTGCCGCAATCGACAACGGCCACAGAACAGCCCGCCGGGATGGCGAAGTGTCTTTGAGATAGGGGATTTTGGGCGAAGTTCCCGGTTTTTACCGGATCCTGCCAAGTGGCCATCGCGGCGCATCTGTAGGAGCTGTCGAGTGAAACGAGGCTGCGATCTTTTGAATTCAACAACCAGAATCAAAAAATCGCAGCCTGCGGCAGCTCCTACTTGGGGCCGGTGTTTAGGCGGTAGGGCGCAGGGAGTAGGTTTTCAGTTGGCCGGCGAAGTCGCGAAGGGACTGGATACCGCTGGCTTCCGCTTCGTGAACCCACTCTTTGATGGCGGCGAGCATGTCGTGGCCATTGGAGCTGGTCTTGACCCAGATCTGCTGCAGGGCCAGGCGTTTTTCGTAAATCACCTTCAATGCCTGGCTGTGCTCGAGCATGTTCTGGATGCGCAAGTGGTGACGGTCTTCCAGCAGGCTGGTTTCTCGCGACAACAGTCGCTTGGCCCGGTGAAACTGGTGACGCACCGAGTGATCGACCTTGGCCAGTTCTTGCTGAACCAGTGGGCCGATCACCAATTTGCGGTACTGGGCCATGATCTGGAAGCGGTTGTTGAGGATCGCCATCGCGGTGTCCATGTCCAGATTGCCCTTGCCTTCGACACGGTGGGCGATCGGTGCAACGCGCTGAACCTTGGCCAGACGGAAGAAGCTGAAGACTTTGATCCACGCCCAACCGAGGTCGAACTCCCACTTCTTCACCGACAGCTTGGCCGAGTTCGGGTAGGTGTGATGGTTGTTATGCAGTTCTTCGCCGCCGATCAGAATGCCCCACGGCACCAGATTGGTCGCCGCGTCGCGGCATTCGAAATTGCGATAGCCAACAGCGTGGCCCAGACCGTTGATGACGCCAGCGGCCCACACCGGGATCCACATCATCTGGATCGCCCAGATGGTGATGCCGATGGTGCCGAACAGCATCAGGTCGATAACGCCCATGATCGCCACGCCCAGCAGCGGATAACGGCTGTAGACATTGCGTTCGATCCAGTCTTCCGGGCAGTTCTTGCCGTAGATGCGCAGGGTTTCCGGGTTCTGCGCTTCGGCGCGGTACAGCTCGGCGCCGGTACGCAGCACGGTAGAAAGACCTTTGATAACCGGACTGTGCGGGTCGTCTTCGGTTTCGCACTTGGCGTGGTGTTTACGGTGGATGGCTGTCCACTCGCGGGTGTTCTGCGCCGTGGTCAGCCACAGCCAGAAACGGAAAAAATGTTTCAGGCCAGCATTCAGCTCCAGCGAGCGATGGGCCGAATAACGGTGCAGATAGACGGTGACGGCTACAATCGTCACGTGGGTCATCAGCAGGGTGACCGCGACCAGAGACCAGGCCGACAAGCCAAGAAAACCTTCGTACCACATAGGCTATAGGGCCCTCGATAAAGATAAAAACAGCCGTTGCATTATCACTAAGCACACAGATAAAACCAGTCGCCCTTTCAGATAAGAGTCGCTGGATGTTACTTGGCCTATAATTCCAACCTTTTTGTAGGGACATGGACAGCCGAATGTCTGCCACTTATCGCGATGCCTTGCGTGCAGCGCTGCTCTATCTCGTGCTTGCCGCTGTCTGGTTGCAAGGTTCTGATTATTTATTAAACAATTTCTTCGATAACTCCGTCGATCTTGCTCGTTGGCAACTGATCAACGGTTATCTGTTTGCGGCGGTCAGCGCCGGGCTGATTTTTCTGGCGCGCGCACGTTTGTGTGAGTTTCTCGGCATCGGAGCGCGATTGCGTGAGCGTCACGCCGATCGCGAGCGTCTGCGGCAGGCGGCGGCCGTGTTCGATTGCACCCGCGAAGGCGTGTTGGTCACCGATCGTCAGGGGCTGATCGTCCACGTTAACCGCGCCTTTATCGAGATCACCGGTTATCAGCGTGAAGAAGTTATCGGTCAGCGCCCGAGTCTGTTCAAATCCGGCCATCACCCGCCGGGTTTCTATCAGGCGATGTTTGCCACGTTGGCGTCGCAGGAAGAGTGGAGCGGCGAAATCTGGAACCGCCGTAAAAGCGGCGAGATATATCCACAATGGCAAACCATCCGCGTCATTCACGATGATCGCGGTGAGGTCAGCCATTACGTGGCGGTGTTTTCCGACATCACCGCGATCAAGGATTCCGAGCACGAACTCAAACGCCTCGCCCACCACGATCCATTGACCGATCTGCCCAATCGCCTGCTGTTCAGCGATCGCGCCGAGCAAGCGCTGACGTCTGCGCAGACCCACAAACGTGGCTGTGCGCTGCTGCTGATCGATCTGGATTTCTTCAAAATGATCAACGACAGCCTCGGGCATAACGTCGGTGATCGGTTACTCAAAGCGGTGGCGGCGCGGTTGCAGGAACTGTTCGGCCCCGGCATCACCCTGGCGCGGCTCGGCGGTGATGAGTTCGCGGTGCTCGCGGAAAGTTGTCCACAGCCTGCGCAAGCGGCGGCGCTGGCCCAGCGCGTTCTCGATGGCTGCAAAGAACCGTTCTGCATCGACGGCCACGAACTGTTCATCAATGCCAGCATCGGCATCAGCCTGTTCCCCAGCGATGCCTTGAGCGCGGAACAACTGTTGCGCAACGCCAATGCCGCACTGTTCAAAGCCAAGAACAGCGGGCGCAACGGTTACGCCTTGTACACCGAAGAACTCACCGCTCACGCTCAGCAACGGGTCGAACTCGCTTTCGAACTGCGCCGGGCGCTGGAGCTGCAAGAGCTGCGCGTCTACTACCAACCGGTGCATGACCTGAAAACCAGTCGCCTGATCGGCGTAGAAGCGCTGGTGCGCTGGCAGCATCCGCAGCGTGGACTGGTGTCGCCGGCGGAATTCATTCCGATTGCCGAGCGCACCGGGTTGATCGCCGAAATCGACGCCTGGGTGATGCAGCAGGCTTGCCAGCAAATGTGCGAGTGGCAGCGGGCCGGGGTGGTGCTGTCGTTTGTCGCGGTAAATGTTTCGTCGCGGTTGTTTGCGCGGCGTGAACTGTATCAACAAGTGGCACAGGTGCTGCGCGAGACTGGGCTGGATCCGGCGTATCTCGAATTGGAGGTGACCGAGAGCGCGGTGATGGACGATCCGGAAGTGGCGCTGGAGCAGATGCACCGCTTGCGTGAATTGGGGATTCGTCTGGCGATTGATGATTTCGGTACCGGTTATTCGTCGTTGTTGCGGCTCAAGCGCTTGCCGGTGCAGAAGCTGAAGATTGATCAGGGCTTCGTCGCGGGTTTACCGTGGGATGAAGATGATGCGGCGATTGTCCGGGTGATCATCGCGCTGGCGCGCAGCATGGGCATGCAGGTGCACGCCGAAGGGATCGAGCAGGCGGAACAGGCGGTGTTTTTGCTGGAGCAGGCATGTGAGCTGGGGCAGGGGTATTGGTTTGGGCGGCCGGTTCCAGCGGTTGAGATTGATTGGGAGCGCGCACCATTGATTGGTTAAAGATCAAAAGATCGCAGCCTTCGGCAGCTCCTACAGTAATTGTGTAGGAGCTGCCGAAGGCTGCGATCTTTTGCTTCAACAGGCTGCAAACCCTTGCCACGCCACATAATGTTTTTCAGTTATATAAACATTCTTAAATAGTCTTTTTAAGAATATCCGCGCCTCTCTTATATTGCTCCCACGCCGAACGCAGTGCCGCCCACTGCCAGGCATATCCCATTCAAAGGAGCAGCACCATGAGCGCATCCCTTCGCAGCGTTGACGGTCAGGACGAAACCACCATTTTGCGTGAAATCCAGAGCGCTCTGCGCGATCTGCGATTTGGCGCGGTGGAGATCACTGTGCACAACGCGCAAGTCGTGCAGATCGAACGCAAAGAGAAATTCCGTTTGCAGCAACCCGGTAAACAACCGGGCTGAGTTGAAGATCAAAAGATCGCAGCCTGCGGCAGCTCCTACAGGGGGCTGTGTGTGTAGGAGCTGCCGAAGGCTGCGATCTTTGAACCGGCAACACGATTTCCGAAATACATAAGAAAAAGCCACCACCCGAATTCCAGGAGCTTTCACCATGTCGTCGATTCGCCGTTACGCTTTGGCCGCCCTGGCCAGTGCTGTGTTTGCCGGTTCTGCCGTTGCCAAGGATTACGAGCTGCTCAACGTGTCGTATGACCCGACGCGCGAGCTGTATCAGGACTACAACGCGGAATTCATCAAGTTCTGGCAGAAAGATCACGCTGGCGACACCGTGAAAATCCAGCAATCCCACGGTGGTTCGGGCAAGCAGGGCCGTGCAGTGATCGACGGTCTGCGCGCTGACGTGGTGACTCTGGCTCTGGCCGGCGACATCGACGAAATCGCCAAACTCGGCAAGACCCTGCCCGCCGACTGGCAGAAGCGTCTGCCGGAAGCGAGCACGCCGTACACCTCGACCATCGTCTTCCTGGTACGCAAGGGCAACCCGAAAGGCATCAAGGACTGGGGCGATCTGGTCAAGAACGACGTCTCGGTAATCACCCCGAACCCGAAAACCTCCGGCGGCGCACGCTGGAACTTCCTCGCCGCGTGGGCCTACGGCCTGAAAGCCAATGGCGGTGACGAAGCCAAAGCTAAAGAATACGTACAGACCCTGTTCAAGCACGTGCCGATCCTCGACACCGGTGCGCGCGGTTCGACCATTACTTTCGTCAACAACGGTCAGGGCGACGTGTTGCTGGCCTGGGAAAACGAAGCGTTCCTGGCACTGAAAGAGGATGGCGGCGCCGACAAGTTCGACATCGTCGTGCCATCGCTGTCGATCCTCGCCGAGCCGCCAGTGGCCGTGGTCGACAAAAACGCCGAGAAAAAAGGCAACGAGCAGATCGCCGAAGCGTATCTGAAACACCTGTACAGCCCGGCCGGTCAGGAAATCGCCGCGAAAAACTTCTACCGTCCGCGTGACAAAGAAGTCGCCGCCAAATACGCCCAGCAGTTCCCGAAACTGGATCTGGTGACCATCGACAAAGACTTCGGCGGCTGGAAAACTGCGCAGCCGAAATTCTTCAACGATGGTGGCGTGTTCGACCAGATTTATCAGGCGCAGTAATCTGAGCAGACCCCGGACTCATTGTGGCGAGGGAGCTTGCTCCCGCTTGAGTGCGCAGCGCTCATAAGAAGTAGGGACTGCTGCGCAGTCCAGCGGGAGCAAGCTCCCTCGCCACACAACCAAGGACTTTTATGTCGCGTCGTATCTCCCCCGTCATACCCGGCTTCGGGCTGACGCTGGGTTACACCTTGGTGTACCTCAGCCTGATTGTGCTTATCCCGCTGGCGGCGATGTTCGTCCACGCCGCTCAACTCACCTGGGATCAGTTCTGGGCGATCATCTCCGCACCGCGCGTGCTGGCGGCATTGAAGCTGAGCTTCGGCACCGCGCTGTGTGCCGCGATCATCAACGGCATCATCGGTACGCTGCTGGCCTGGGTGCTGGTGCGTTACACGTTCCCGGGGCGCAAGGTGATCGACGCGATGATCGATCTGCCGTTCGCGCTGCCGACCGCCGTAGCTGGTATCGCGCTGACCGCGCTGTACGCGCCGGCCGGCCTGGTCGGGCAATTCGCCGCTGACCTCGGTTTCAAAATCGCTTACACCCCGCTCGGTATCACCCTCGCGCTGACCTTCGTCACGCTGCCGTTCGTGGTGCGCACGGTGCAACCGGTGCTGGCCGACATTCCCCGTGAAGTCGAAGAAGCCGCCGCGTGCCTCGGTGCGAAACCCTTGCAGGTGTTCCGCCACATCCTCGTGCCTGCGCTGCTGCCCGCCTGGCTGACCGGTTTTGCCCTGGCGTTCGCCCGTGGCGTCGGCGAGTACGGTTCGGTGATTTTCATCGCCGGCAACATGCCGATGAAAACCGAGATCCTGCCGCTGCTGATCATGGTCAAACTCGACCAATACGATTACACCGGCGCCACCGCTATCGGCGTGTTGATGCTGGTGGTTTCCTTCGTCCTGTTGCTGCTGATCAACTTGCTGCAGCGGCGCATCGAAACCCCATAAGGAGGCGCGAACAATGTCCCAATCGTCTATTGCGGCCGCCTCTTCGGCCAACGCTGCACGCCGTGGCAGTGCCACTTCGCGCAGAGTCCTGATCGGCCTTGGCTGGCTGGTCTTTTTCCTGTTTCTGCTGCTGCCGTTGTTCATCGTCGTATCGCAGGGTTTGAAGAATGGCCTCGGCGCATTTTTCACCGCGATCTTTGAGCCGGACGCACTGTCGGCACTGAAACTCACCGTGTTCGCCGTGCTGATTTCGGTGCCGCTGAACCTGGTGTTCGGCGTCAGCGCCGCATGGTGCGTGAGCAAGTACTCGTTCCGCGGCAAGAGCATGCTGGTGACGCTGATCGACCTGCCGTTCTCGGTGTCGCCGGTGATCGCCGGTCTGGTCTACGTGCTGATGTTCGGCGCGCAGGGCCTGTTCGGGCCGTGGTTGCAGGATCACGACATCCAGATCGTTTTCGCCTTGCCGGGCATCGTACTGGCGACGATTTTTGTCACCGTGCCGTTCGTGGCCCGTGAGCTGATTCCGCTGATGCAGGAACAAGGCACGCAGGAAGAAGAAGCCGCGCGACTGCTCGGCGCCAATGGCTGGCAGATGTTCTGGCATGTCACCGTGCCGAACATCAAGTGGGGCCTGATCTATGGCGTGGTGCTGTGTACCGCGCGGGCCATGGGTGAATTCGGTGCGGTGTCGGTGGTCTCCGGGCACATTCGCGGGGTGACCAACACCTTGCCGCTGCACGTCGAGATCCTCTACAACGAATACACCCACGTGGCCGCGTTCGCCGTGGCGAGCCTGTTGCTGATCCTGGCGCTCTTCATCCTGCTGGCCAAGCAGTGGAGCGAAAACCGTATCAACCGCCTGCGCGCCAGCGCCGCGGAGGAATAATTCATGTCGATCGAAGTGCGTAACGTCAGCAAGAATTTCAATGCGTTCAAGGCGCTGGACAACATCAGCCTGGACATCCACAGCGGTGAACTGGTCGCGCTGCTCGGCCCGTCGGGCTGCGGCAAGACCACGCTGCTACGGATCATTGCCGGTCTGGAAACCCCGGATAACGGCAACATCGTTTTCCACGGTGAAGACGTTTCCGGCCACGATGTGCGTGATCGCAACGTCGGTTTCGTGTTCCAGCATTACGCGTTGTTCCGCCACATGACCGTGTTCGACAACGTCGCGTTCGGCCTGCGCATGAAACCGAAAAACCAGCGCCCGAGCGAAAGCCAGATCGCGGTCAAGGTTCACGAACTGCTGAACATGGTTCAGCTGGATTGGTTGTCGGATCGCTATCCGGAGCAGTTGTCCGGTGGTCAGCGTCAGCGCATCGCTTTGGCCCGTGCCTTGGCGGTGGAGCCGAAAGTGTTGCTGCTGGATGAGCCGTTCGGCGCCCTTGATGCCAAGGTGCGTAAGGAATTGCGCCGCTGGTTGGCGCGTCTGCACGAAGACATCAACCTGACGTCGGTGTTCGTGACCCACGACCAAGAGGAGGCGATGGAAGTTGCTGACCGTATCGTGGTGATGAACAAGGGTGTGATCGAGCAGATCGGTTCACCGGGCGACGTTTACGAAAACCCGGCCAGCGATTTTGTTTATCACTTCCTCGGCGATTCGAACCGCTTGCTGCTGAGCGACGACAATCACGTGCTGTTCCGTCCGCATGAGGTGTCGTTGTCCAGGCATGAACTGGAGGATCACCATGCGGCAGAGGTGCGCGATATCCGGCCGTTGGGCGCGACCACGCGGGTGACGCTGAAGGTTGAGGGGCAGACGGATTTGATCGAGGCTGAAGTGGTGAAAGACCACGACAGCCTGATCGGCTTGGCCAAGGGTGAAACCCTGTTCTTCAAGCCGAAGGTCTGGCAGAAAGTCGCCAGCCTTTAACTGATCGTTCCCACGCTCTGCGTGGGAACGCATCCCGTGACGCTCCGCGTCACAGTGGACGCGGAGCGTCCATGGCGGCATTCCCACGCAGAGCGTGGGAACGATCAGAACAACCAAAATCCCTGTGGGAGCGAGCCTGCTCGCGAATGCGGTCTAGACAGCCGCACGATTCGGATTAACTCGCACAACCCCCGCCCGCGCCTCGATCTGCTCTTTCAACTCATGCCGCATCCCGAGCATGAACGCCAGTTCGGCCACCACAAACAACGGCCCGACAATCAGCCCCGACACGTCATCGACAAACGCCGGTTTGCGCCCTTCATAGTGATGCCCGACAAACTGGATCACCCAGCCCACCACAAACATCGCCAGCCCGCCGCTCAGCCAGACCATGGTGCTCTGCTGCGCCAAGACGTGCCCGGCCCAGACCGACAGGCCCATCAGCACGGTCATCAATACGCCTAGCTTCACTTCCAGTCTCAGGTAAAACCACGCCGAGGCCAGCGCCACGATAACGGCTGGAGATATCCACAAGCCGCCAAGCGACCATTCCGGCCGCGACAACAAAACCGCCACAGCCACCACAATCAGCGGAATGCCGATAAAGTGGCTGGCGATGTTGCGCGGATCACGGTGGTAGGCGGCGTATTGACTGAGATGGTCGACGAGGCTTTTCATTGTTGTTCCTCCGGTAGGGTTGATCGCATCATCCCTCGGGATCAGGGTTCGCTCTGTCAGGCAGGCGACAATCCAGGAGTGTTTATGCAAATACGTTCACGGCTGATAAGCGGCCAGTGGTTCAGTCATCTGCCCGCATCCTTTCAGGATAGCCTGCTGGCGGCGGCCCGGGAGCGGCGGCTGACGGCAGGACAGCGCTTGTTCCAGCGTGGCGATGCACCGTGCGGTTTGTACGCGGTGCTTGAGGGCGCGGTGCGCATTGGTGCGGTGAGTGAGCAGGGCAAAGAGGCGCTGTTGAGTCTGGTGGAGGCGCCGCACTGGTTTGGCGAAATCTGCCTGTTCGACGGGCAGCCGCGTACGCATGATGCTTATGCTGTGGGCCCGTGCCTGCTGCTGAATATTCCGCAGGTGACGTTGCTGAAGTTGCTGGATGAGAACCCGGTGTACTGGCGACATCTGGCGCTGCTGATGAGCCACAAACTGCGCCTGACTTTTATCAACCTCGAACAGCTGAGCCTGCTGCCAGCGCCGGCGCGTCTGGCTCATCGCTTGCTGATGATTGCCGAAGGCTACGGCGAACTCGACGCGCCACGCCGGGTGCTGCAACTGCCGCAGGAGCAACTGGCGTCGATGCTGTCGCTGTCGCGGCAGACCACTAACCAGATCCTCAAGGATTTGCAGGGGCAAGGAATTATCGGGCTCGGGTATGGTGAGATCGAAATCCTCGATGCCACGCGATTGCGCGCCCTGGCCACGATCTAGGATCTAACACCGAACCATTGTAGGAGTGAGCCTGCTCGCGATAGCGGTCTGTCAGTCACAGATTGATCAACTGACAGACTGCTATCGCGAGCAGGCTCACTCCTACAGGGGGATTTGTGTAGGGCTCAGGAACCGCGATAGGTCGAGAAACCGTACGGGCTCAGCAGCAGCGGGATGTGGTAGTGCTGATCGGTCTGCTTCACTTCAAAAATCACCGGAATCTCCGGGAAGAACGTGTCGTGCTTGACCTTCTTGAAGTACTCACCAGTCTTGAACACCACGCGGTATTCACCCGCCTCAAAAGGCTGCTTGGCCGGGAACAGTTCGGCAATCCGCCCTTGTTCATTGGTGGTGCCCTGAGCCAGCGGCTGCCAGTCCTGACCAACGTGTTTCTCCAAAGTCACGTTGATGCCCGGCGACGGCAGGCCGTTTTCCAGATTGAGCACGTGCACGCTCAACGGGTTGCCAGCGGCCAGCGCCAGGCTTGAAAAAGCACTCAGGCCGAGCGCGGCGAAAGTCATGCGCAAAGTATTCATCGATGCATCTCCTTATTGGGAACGGGTGGTGGCCAGGCCGGTTTTCTCGGCCGCCTTGATTGCACAGTTTTCGTCTTGCTCACCGCCGCCGGAACCGGCCACGCCCATTGCGCCCACTAGTTCAGTGCCGAGGAACAGCGGAATACCGCCGCCGAGCAACAACAACTCGTCGAGGGTGTTGAGGTTGGCGGTTTCCGGATTGCTGCGAGCACGCTCGGCGAACAGTCGGGTGGCGGTTTTGGTCGACAGCGCGGTGTACGCCTTGCGCTGGCTGGCGGCGGTGTTATGCGGGCCGACGCCGTCACCGCGCAAGGTCACCAGGAGATTGCCGCCGCGATCGAGCACCGACACCGTGCCGGTGCAATTGGCCATGGCGGTGTCGGCGAGCAGACGTGCGGTTTTCAGGTCGAGGTCAGCGTGACGCGGCAGTTCCGGGCTGGCGTAAACCCCGGCGCTGAGGCCGAGGGTCAGGCTGGCGAGCAAGAATTTCAGGGTCATGGACAAGCTCCAGAAGCGAAGGCCGTACCTTAATCGCCGGTCTTCGTCAGAACCTCGTCAGTTGGATTACAAGTTTGTAATGGGCAACGTCGCCGAAGGCGCCTAGCCTGTGTGCCTATCAATCGAGGTGTGCCATGCGTTTGCTGGTCGTAGAAGATGAAGCCAAAACCGCAAATTTCCTCGCCAAAGGCCTGGGCGAGTCGGGTTTTGCCGTGGACGTGGCGCTCAACGGCCTCGATGGGCGCTACTTTATCGAGCAGCAGGAATATGACCTGATCATCCTCGACGTGATGCTGCCCGGCCTCAACGGCTGGCAACTGCTGCAGCTGATCCGCCAGCGCGGCGCCACGCCGGTGCTGTTCCTCACCGCCAAGGACGCCATCGAAGACCGTGTGCGCGGCCTCGAACTGGGCGCCGACGATTACTTGCTGAAACCCTTTGCCTTCGCCGAACTGCTCGCGCGCGTGCGCACCTTGCTGCGCCGCGGGCCGATGCGCGAAGCCGAGTCGTACAGCATCGCCGATCTGGAAATCGATGTGCTGCGCCGCCGCGTCAGCCGCAATGGCCAGCGCATCGCCCTGACCAACAAGGAGTTCGCCCTGCTGCAATTGCTCGCCAGTCGCCAGGGCGAAGTGCTGTCGCGCACGCTGATCGCCTCGCAGGTGTGGAACCTGAATTTTGACAGCGACACCAACATGGTCGAAGTCGCCGTGCGGCGTTTGCGCTCGAAAGTCGATGATCCGTACATGCCCAAACTCATCCACACCGTGCGCGGTGTCGGTTATCAACTGGAAGCGCCGGACGATGCGCTCTAAGTCGATCGCCTGGCGACTGGCGCTGGCATTCGCCATTGTTTGCGCCTTGGTACTGAGCGCGATTGGCGTGTTTCTCTACCGCTCGCTGGCCTCGGAAATCGCCTACCGCGACGACCTCGCATTACTCGGTCGACTGGAGCAAGTGCGCGCCTTGCTCGCCGACAGCGACAGCCTCGGCGCTTTGCAGGCGCGGCCTCGGCTGTATCAGAACATGCTCGGCAATCTCGACAGCCTATTGCTGGTGCGCCGCGCCGACGGATCGAGCGTGATCGCGATCAATCCACGGCAACGCGAGTTGCCCGCACTGAACGCCATCCCCCGCGAGCAAACGCCGCAGCGTCCCGATGTACTCACCTGGCAAGCGCCGGACGGTGCTGAACTGGCGCTGTTGTCCGGCGAAGCGCAGGGGCCGAACGGCGAGCCGCTGACGGTCATTGCCGGCAAAGTGCTGAGCGAGCGTGAGCAGATGCTCGGCAGTTATCGCATGCGCTTGTACCTGTCGGTTGGCCTCGGTGCGTTGCTCGCTTTTGCCTTGGGCTTGCTCTTACTGCGCCGGGGCCTGCAACCGTTGCGGCAGTTGAGCGAAGCGGTGCGCGGCATCGATCTGCGGAGCCTTGATCAACGCCTGCCCGCCAATGGCACGCCCGCCGAACTGCTTGAACCAGTGCAGGCGCTCAACGGCATGCTTGCGCGACTGGACGACAGCGTGCAGCGCCTGTCGCAGTTCTCCGCCGACCTCGCCCACGAAATCCGCACGCCGTTGCACACCTTGCTCGCCAGTAACGGCCAGGCACTGAATCATCCGCGCAGCACCGAGGAATATCAGGAAGTGCTGGCCTCGAACATGGAAGAATTCGAACGGCTCAAACGCATGGCGGAGAACTTGATGTTCCTCGCCCGGGCAGAACAGGCCGAGCGCGCTCTGAATTTGCAAACCCTGGATTTGCACAGCGTTGGCGGTGAGCTGTGTGATTACTTTGAAGCCTTGGCGGATGACCGTGACGTGCGGCTCGACAATCAACTGCACGGTGAACTGCTTGCCGATCAGCAACTGTTGCAACGGGCACTCGGCAATCTGCTGGCCAATGCCGTGCGTCATGCCGATCAAGGATCGGTGATCAGTCTGCGTCGCCGCGACGAGCCAGGTGAGTGCTGGTTGCAAGTGCACAACCATGGCCCGGCGATTGCGCAGGAACATCTGAGCAAACTGTTCGACCGCTTCTACCGCGTCGATCCTTCACGGGCAGAGCCGGGGGATTCGGGTGGCTTGGGGCTGGCGATCGTGCAGTCGATCATGCAGTGGCATGGGGGACAGGTGCGGGTGAGTAGTGATGCTGACGGCACTGTTTTTGAGCTGGGGTTTGTGGTGAGCAAGTGATTCCTTCGTAATCACTGAGAACTAGGCTAATCTTCTTCAATGAATGCATCAAATGCGATGCAAATTAAGCATATATCTAAATTTGCACCATATTTGATGCAGGAATCTCTATGGAACAGCTTGGCGAGTTGATCAAAGCCCTGCGCAAGGCGAACAAAATGACCCAGCAGGCACTGGCTCAGCAATACGGAATGAGCCGCGCGACGATTTCGGGGATCGAAAACAACACTATTTCGGAAATCGGCCTACGCAAAGTCGAAGCGATCCTCAACGGTTTTGGCTATGAGCTGACTGCGGTTCCGCGTCAGTCTCGTCGACCGACACTCGATACGCTGCAAAAGGTCAACTTCCATGATTGAGTCGTCAGATCGATTAAATGTCTGTGTCGGCGGGCAAGCGGTGGGAACGTTGGCGCGCGGGCAAGATCGAGTCGACAGCGTCTTCAGTTACCGCGAAGAAATCAGTGCTGAAAATGCCGTGTCACTGACAATGCCGTCCCGCCTGGAGAGTTATCGTTGGGAGCATGGCATTCATCCGGTTTTCGAGATGAATCTGCCCGAAGGCGCCCTTCGTGATGAGCTGGTTCGGCGTTTCAGCAAAGCAGTTCGCGGCTTCGATGACTTTGCATTGCTGGCCATTGTCGGCCCCTATCAGCTCGGTCGGTTATCCATTGCCAGCCCATCGATGACGGATCGCCCGCCTGAAACGTCGCTGGCCGATCTGCTGGTGCACGATGGTGCGCAAGGCCTGTTCGAGGATCTGTTGCAAACCTATGGCCAGTATTCCGGAGTGTCCGGGGTGCAGCCTAAAGTGCTGGTACGTGACAGTGCGGCTGCGATTGATCGTCTGACGCATCGGGGATCGACCCATTTGGTCAAAGCTTTTCGGGCTGATGAATATCCGCACTTGGCGACCAACGAATACTTCTGCATGCGTGCCGCACAACACTGCGGGCTAGACGTGCCGAACTTCGAGCTCAGCGAACATGGCAGGTTTCTGGTTATCGAGCGCTTTGATTTGAGCGCTACGGGCTACCTGGGTTTTGAGGACTTCTGCGTACTCAACGGTTGGCCGTCGAAAGCCAAATACGACGGCTCTTACGAAGGCGCGGCCCGGCAGATCAAAGCGTTTGTTTCGCCTGCATTGCTCAATCTGGCGCTGGAAGCATTTTTCAAGATTGTGGCTTTGTCCGCAGGCGTGAAAAACGGCGACGCTCATCTCAAAAACTTCGGCGTGCTTTACGAAAGCTGCGGCGAGGAATCGACAATCAGACTCGCGCCCACATACGACATCATCACCACATCGGTCTACATAAAGAACGACAGTATGGCGTTGCTCTTGGGTGGCTCGAAGGCTTGGCCCAAGCACAAAATGCTGATGCGGTTCGGTCGTACGGCCTGCAATCTGACGGAGGCGCGTTGCAATGAATTGCTGCAGCAAGTCGCTAACGGTATGCAGGTGGCAATGGGCGAAATGGCGGAGTACGGCGCCAGTCATCCGGCGTTCGCCGCGATGGGTGCTGCGATGATCGAACAATGGTCATCCGGTATGGAACGCAGTCTGGCTAAAGGCTGACGATCAGCGCAACCCGTCACGAAACTGCCCCGGCGTCATCCCCGTCCAGCGCTTGAACGCGCGGCTGAAGCTGCTTGTATCGGCGAACCCGAGCAAATAACTGACCTCACTCAACGAACACTGCGGATCGCGCAGGTGCAACAGCGCCAGGTTCTCGCGGCTCTCGTTGAGCAGTGTGTCGAAGCGACAACCCTCATCCGCCAGATGCCTTTGCAAGCTGCGCAAACTCAAATGCAACGCTTGAGCAATACGCTCAGCGCTCGGCTCACCTTCCGGCAATTGTTCTTCGATGGCATCGCGCACCTTGCGCTCCCAGGTCAGCGGCTGGAGCTGAGCCATGGTGCGTTTGAGCACTGCCTCATTGTGTTCGGCAAGTTCCGGGTTGGCGTCGTCGAGGTGGCTGTCGAAGTCGACGAGGGCGAACTCCAGACGATCCTCGGCACAACCAAAATGCACCGGGGCGCGGAAGACTTTGTGCCATTGGTGCGCATCGCTCGGTTCCGGGCGGCGCAGGTAAACCGCCAGTGGCGCGTAGTCGCGACCGAGGCGATTGCGGCAAGTGCGCACGTAGATCGCGGTGAACGCGTCGATGGCTTCGAAGGCTGGCGCCGGATTGCCTGACGGAATTTTCAGACGGAATTGATAGCGGTCGTCGCTGCGGCTCAGTTCCAGCTCCAGCGCATCGCTGACCACCGGGTGATAGCGCACGATGCGTTCAAACACTTCACGCAAACTGCCGCTTGCGACCAGCGCATAACCGAGCGCATGGAACGTGGTCGGGCTGACGAACCGCGACACGCGCAAACCAATCGCCGGGTCGCCGCTGACCTGCACGGCGATTTCCCACAGGCGCGTGGTCCCGGACAGTGGATAGCGCGCGTTGGGGTCGTCCATCAAATTTGGATCAAGCCCGGCCTGTTGGCACAGGGCAATGCTGTCCAGCCCCAGCGCATCAAGTTGTTTGCGCAAGGCACGGGTCCAACTGGCGAGGGAGGTCGGTTCCTTCATGCTGATTGGCGCTTCCGGTCAACAGGTTGGCGTTCTCGGCTACCGCAATTGAAGCACTGGCGAGGCACGATGCGAACATCATAAACCCGAGGATGGAAGCATGGACGGTACTTCTGCAAGTCCCCAGCGACACAATGCGGCCCAGCGATCAGCACATATTCGCGAAGTGGTGCTGGCCAAAGGCGTCGAATTGCGTGAGCGCTACCCGATTCTCAAGCATCAGGATGCGCTGGGCGCGGGGATTCTGGCCTTTGCCCTGATCGGGATGATCGGCTCGGCGACGCTGTACATCACCGGCCATATGGCGTGGTGGGCGTGCCTGTTGCTCAATGCTTTTTTTGCTTCGCTGACCCATGAGCTGGAGCACGACCTGATCCACAGCATGTATTTCCGCAAGCAGCGCGTGCCGCACAATTTGATGATGGGCCTGGTGTGGCTGGCGCGGCCGAGCACGATCAATCCGTGGATTCGTCGGCATCTGCACCTCAATCACCACAAGGTCTCCGGCACTGAAACTGACATGGAGGAGCGCGCGATCACCAACGGCGAGCCGTGGGGTTTTGCGCGTTTGCTGATGGTCGGCGACAACGTGATGTCGGCATTTATCCGCATGCTGCGAGCCAAGACCTGGGCGCACAAGTTCAGCATCATCAAACGCACGTTGAAGGTGTACGCGCCGCTGGCGCTGGTGCATTGGGGTGCGTGGTATGTGTTTCTCGGTTTCCATGCGGCCAATGGCATCGCGTATCTGCTGGGCGCGCCGATTGAATGGTCAGCGACGACGTTGTCGGTGATGCAGGTGATCGATATCGCCGCTGTGGTGATCATCGGCCCGAATGTTTTGCGTACGTTTTGCCTGCACTTCATCAGCTCGAACATGCATTACTACGGCGATGTTGAACTGGGTAACGTGCTGCAGCAGTGTCAGGTGTTGAACCCTTGGTGGTTGTGGCCGTTGCAGGCGTTCTGCTTCAACTTTGGCAGCAGCCACGGGATTCATCATTTTGTGGTGAAGGAGCCGTTTTATATTCGTCAGATGACCGTGCCGGTGGCGCATAAGGTGATGCGTGAGATGGGGGTGAGGTTTAATGATTTTGGGACGTTTGGGCGGGCGAACCGGTTTGTTCGGCGCGATGAGGTGGTGAGTAAAGAGGTGCGTACAGCCCAGGCTTGATGGCTGACTGCACGGGCCTCATCGCGAGCAGGCTCACTCCTACAAGGGGAACGCATTCCAACTGTAGGAGTGAGCCTGCTCGCGATAGCTACACCTCAGGCAGCATCAATCTGGCTGGAAAGGCGACTCACTCAAAATCACCCCGGTCTCCTCGACATACTGCTGCCAATGCCCGATCAACGCGCTGAGCTTCTCCGGCTGACTCAGCGCCAGATCATGAATCTCCCCCGGATCGCTGCTCAAATCATAAAGCTGCCAGGTCGCCGGCCCCACTGGCCCGGGGATCCACACCGCTTTCCACGATCCCTGCCGAATCGCCCTTCGCCCAAATAATTCCCAACCCGTCACCGTGTGCTCGTCGTGCACCTGCGCAGTCTCGCCCGACAAGAACCCCAGCCACGATTTGCCACGCAATGGCGCCACCGGTTTACCGTGCCACAGCTTGCCCGGATGACGCACACCGGCCAGATCGAGAATCGTCGGCGTGATGTCCATCACCGTGCCGAAGCCATGGCTGATCTGTCCTTTGATCGCCAGCTGCGGATAGTGCAGCAGCGCCGGCACGCGAATCCCGCCTTCGGTGGTAAACGCTTTGAACAGCCGTGACGGCGCGGTCGCCACCTGCGCCCAATTCGGCCCGTACCAGACGTAAGAGTTGGCCCGGCCAATGTTGTCGAGGCTGTTGTCGTAGTGCTGGCTGAGATACGTCACCAGTTCCGGGCCGAATTTCGGGAACGCTTCAAGCAGCGCGCCTTCGGCACCGTTGTCGGACATGAACAGGATGAAGGTGTTGTCGAGTTGCCCCTGTTGGCGCAGGTAATCGACGACCCGGCCAATGTTCCAGTCCATGCGCTCGACCATCGCCGCGTAGACCTCCATTGCCCGCGCGGAAATCTGCTTTTGCTCGTCGCTTAACGCGTCCCACTGTTTGGTCAACTGAATCAGCGGATGCGGTTCGACGTCTGGCTCAATCAGGCCGAGGGCTTTGAGTTTTTCCAGCCGTTCAAGGCGCAACACTTCCGGGCCGGCGTCATAGCGGCCACGGTATTTCTCGACGATGTCAGCGGGCGCCTGCAACGGCCAGTGCGGTGCGGAGAATGGCAGGTAAGCGAAGAACGGCCGAGTTTGATCACGCTCCTTGAGGTATTGCAGCAATTTGTCGCCGAAGGCATCGGAGGAATAGAAATCCTTCGGCAATTCGTCGATGAAGGTGTCGTCTTCGATGTACAGCGCCGGGGTTGATTTCAGCAGGCCCGGCGTTTGCTCATCGTAGGTCGGCTCGAAACCATAGTGGTTGGCCGCGCCCGGTAGTAGCGAAAACGAGCGCTCGAAACCCCGCGCATGCGGCGCCAGTTCAGCTTTCAAACCGAGGTGCCATTTGCCGCTCATCAACGTTTGATAACCGGCCTCGCGCAGCAGCTCGGGCAAGGCGACGACGCGGTCGTTGAGGTAACCCTCGTAACCCGGTTTGCCGATCAGATCCGGGGTCAGCGTTTCGGCCATGGTGCCGATGCCGGCGATGTGGTGGTCGGTGCCGGTGAGCAGCATCGAACGGGTTGGCGAGCAGGTCGGGGCAGTGTGAAAATCGGTGAGGCGCAGGCCGTTGTTGGCCAAGGCATCAAGGTGCGGCGTGGCGATTTCGCCGCCGAACGCGCCGATGTCGGAGAAGCCGAGATCGTCGGCCAGAATCACCAAAAAGTTGGGACGTTGCGGCATTGCGAAACTCCTGTTCAGCAGGCAATGAACGTCAGCGGCAGATCGCGGATCTGCACCGGCACGCTCGGTTGGTAATGGTCATCACTGGTCAGTTCGTGCAGCAGTTCTTCACGCAACTGATGGAAGTCGAAACTACTGCGCTGGCGCGGATGGGGCAGGGCGATGTCGACCACTTGCTTGATCCGCCCCGGACGGGGCTCCATCACCACCACGCGGTCGGCGAGGAAGATCGCTTCCTCGACGTCGTGGGTAACGAGAATCGTGGTGATTTTCGCGCGGTTGCGTATCGCCAACAGCTCGTCCTGCATTTGCTGGCGGGTCAGCGCATCGAGCGCGCCGAACGGTTCGTCTAGCAGCAGAATGCGCGGGCTGGCGACGAGGCCGCGAGCAATCGCCACGCGTTGTGCCATGCCGCCGGAGAGCTGGTGCGGATAGGCGCGGGTGAAGTCGCGCAGGCCGACCAGATCGATGAAATCGTCGATGCGTTTTTGCTTTTGTGCAGCGCTCAACGGCTCGTTGACCAAGCCGAGGCCGATGTTGTCGGCGACAGTCAGCCACGGAAACAAGCGGTGCTCCTGAAAGACAATGCCACGCTCGCCGCCGATGCCGCTGACGGCTTTGCCATCGACGGTGATCTGCCCGCGAAATTGCGTATCAAGACCCACCAACAAACGCAGCAAGGTGGATTTGCCGCAGCCGCTGGAACCGACGATGGCGACGAATTCGCCCTCGGCGATGTCCAGGTTGAATTCGCGAATCGCCTCCAGTTCGAAACCGTCGACGTCGAAGGATTTGCCTACGTGGGTGAAGCTGACAATGGGTGCGTTCATGCGTGTCTCCAGCGGGTCGCGCGAATTTCCAGGCGTTGGCCAATAAGGTTGAGCAGGGCGCCGGTGAGGCCGACGAAGAGCATGCACGCCATGATCAGATCCATGCGCAGCAGTTGTTGCGCGCCGATCATCTGGCTGCCGATGCCGCCGTTGGACGGCATGAAATATTCAGCGCCGATGGTGCCGAGCCAGGCGTAGATCAGGCTCAGGCGCAGACCGGCGAAAATCCCCGGTGCCGCGCCTGGCAGCACCAGACGACGCAGGCGTTGACCAAGGCTCAGGCGCAGCACTTGTGCGGCTTCGTTGAGTTGCGGCGAAAGGTTGGCGACGCTGCGTTGCGTGGCGATAAACAGCGGAAAGAATGCGGCGAGGGCGACGAACACCCACTTCGCCAGTTCTCCCAATCCGAACCATGCGGTGAGCAGCGGCACCCAGGCGAAAATCGCGATCTGGCGCAGCGCGGCGAGTGTCGGGCCGAGCACACGTTCGCTGGTGCGTGACAAGCCCAGCAGCAAGCCGAGGGCCAAACCGAGTCCGCCGCCCAGCAACAAACCGCCGAGGGTGCGACCCAGGCTCAGGGCCATGCCGTTGATCAACGTGCCATCGAGCAGACCGTCCCACGCCGTACTCAGCACGGCCAGCGGGCTCACCAGAATATTCGGATCGACCCACTGTTGATCGTTCGCCAGTTGCCAAAGCGCGAGCAAGCCCAGCGGCAGCAGCCACGGTTGCAAACGCTGCCAGCCTTCATAGCGCGGGCCGCGACGAATTTCCGCAGTGGCCGGGTGCGGCCAGTGCACCAGTTTTTTATCCAGCAGACCGATGCCGCGATCCATCGCCACGCCGATCAAACCGATGACCACGATGCACACGAAAACGATGTCGAGCATGAACAGCTGGCGCGCCCAGACCATGAGATAACCGATGCCTTCGCTGGAGGCGAGCAACTCGACTGCGAGCAGCGATGTCCAGCCGGCGGCCAGCGCCAAACGCACACCGGCCATGAACGCGGGCAGGGCGGCGGGCAGCACCAATCGCCGGATCAGCAGGCGCGGTGGCAGGCGCAACACGGCAGCGGCTTCGCGCAGTTTCGGCTGAGCGTCACGCACGCCGACCAGCGTGTGCAAGGTCACCGGGACGACGATGGCTTTGATCAGCACCACCAGTTTCAACACTTCGCCGATGCCGAAAAACACCATGAACAGCGGAATCCACGCCAGCGTCGGCACCTGCGCCAGACCGGCGAAGGTCGGGAAAATCAGACGCTCCAGACGGCGACTGAAACCCAGCGCGGCACCCAGCACTGCACCGGCGGAAATCCCTGCAAGCAAACCCCAGAATAAGCGTTGCAGGCTGATCCACAAATGGCTCCACAGCTCGCCTTGCGACAGCTCGACGGCGCTGTTCCACACCAGCGACGGCGCCGGCAGGATCTGCTCGCTCATCCATTGGTTGCGCGCGGCCAGCCACCATAGAGCGAACAGACTGATGGGCAGCAGCCATGGCAACACGCGTTGGTTGATGCTGGGCCAGGAGCGTCGGCTTTTCAGCGGTGGCGCTGGCAGCGGCAAACTGAGCAGAGATTGACGGGCCATGGGTGACCTCCGTTGTCGGGTTGCATGGCAAACCACCGCTCTTGTAGGAGCAGAGCTTGCTCGCGAAGGCGTTAAATCAGTCGACTGTTGCGTTGACTGACACGGCCCTTCGCGAGCAAGCTCGGCTCCTACAAGTTGTGTGGCGTATGCAAAAATGATCTAACAATATTCAAATCAATACTAATTGGAGATAAGCCAGACCATTTAAGGCTTACAGCCCACACGCATCCAATGCATTCGAAGAATATTTTCGATGCTGTTAATGCATACGCCGCTGCAAGCCCCGGCGTTGTTCGCTTAGCGTTAAAAGCTATAAAAATGTGCGTTTATAGTATTTAAGCGAAGGTGTTGCTTCGGCCTACTTTCGGCTCCTTAACGCCTGTATTGATCAAGGAGCCGCACCCATGAACCTTCCTTTCAAACGTGTCATCAGTCTGTTTGCCGCCCCGGCGCTGGCGGGTTTTCTCACCCTGACGGCGCAGGCCGATGAGCTAAAGGAAATCCGCATCGCCGTGCCTGACCTGAGCGCCGGCACTCAACACAGTGGCGGCGGTGTGGTCGACGTGCTGCGTGATCAGCAAATTTTTGAAAAGGCGTTCGCCGATCAGGGCATCAAGATTCAGTGGAATTTCTTCAAGGGTGCGGGGCCAGTGATCAATGAGGCGTTTGCCAATGGTCAGGTTGATCTGGCGTATCTCGGGGATCTGGCGGCGATCATTGGCAAGTCCAACGGCCTCGATACGCGGCTGCTAAATGCCGGTGCACGTGGGGTGAAGCAGTATCTCGGCGTGGTGCCGGGTTCCGGGATCAAGACCTTGCAGGATCTGAAGGGCAAGCGTGTGGCGATCTTCAAGGGCACCGCGACGCAGTTGTCGTTTGACGCGGCGCTGGCCAGTCAGGGCTTGAGCGAGAAGGATCTGAAGGTCATTAATCTCGACTTCACCGGCGCGACCGCTGCACTGGCGGCGAAGCAGATTGATGCGTCGTGGGGCAGTTCCGGGTTGGCGGCATTGCAAATCAAGGGCTTGGCCGAGTTGCCGTTGAACACCAAGGATTTGGGCGGGGCCGGCAGTGTGCAGTCGGTGTTGGTGGGCAGCGGCAAGTTTGTTGATGGGCATCCGGAGGCGGTGGCGAAGTTGTTAAAGGCGCAGCAGCAGGCCGTGGAATGGCTGACGCAGGACAGCAACAAGGATGCGTACGTACAGTTGGTGTCAGGGCTGGCGAGTTATCCGCCGGTGATCCTTACTGAAGATCTGAAAGATCAGAAACTGAGCGAAGTATTCCCGTCGACGCTGGATCCGGCGTTCCTGGATAGCTTGCAGGACAAGGTCGATCTGGCGGCGCAGCAGAGGCTGATTCGCAAACCGTTCAAGGTCAATGAATGGGTGGCGCCTGTGTTGGCCGCTGCGAAGCTTTAAAAGCAAAGATCGCAGCCTGCGGCAGCTCCTACAGGGGAACCGATCATTCCCACGTTCTGCGTGGAAATGCATCAATGGACGCTCTGCGTCCGCGGGCTACATTCCCACGCTCTGCGTGGGAACGATCCTCTTTAAACGGCGACGCGATGTTCCTCTCGATCCACCGCCACCAGCGTCTCAATCATCGCCCGCGCCGCCGGCGACAGCCGAAACCCGGTACGGCTGACAATCCCGCAGCGCGCATTCATGCTCTCCAGGTTCTGCGGCAAATTACGCCAGTGCAGCAGCACCAGCGAACCCTTGGCAATGTCCTCGACAAATGCCTCCTCCGTACCGACGCCAATCGCATTCGATTGCAGCACCACTTTCACCAGCGCCGGAAAATGCTCGGTCTCGATGGTCGGCGAAAAATCGATCCTGCCGCTGAGATTCGCCAGCAGTTTACGAATGCCCGGCGGAATCCGCGTGGTCGCCAGCGGGTAGTCGAACATGTCGTTGGTCGACAGGCTTTCCTTGGCCAATAGCGGATGCCCCGGACGGCAAAAAAACACTCCGCGTTTCGGTGTCAGGGCTTGCGTCTGAAAGTTCGGATCCGCCTCGAAATGACGAATGTCGGCGATGAAAAATTCGATCTCCTCACGGCTCAGCGCGCGGCTGAGTTTTTCCCAGTTATCCACTTGAAAACAGGTGCGCACTTTCGGGTGCGCATTGATGAATTGCGCCACTGCATCCGGCACCAGTTTCACCGCCGGCGCCGGGCCGCAACCGAAGTGCACTTCGCCGGCATCGAGCTTGGTCATCTGCGTCACTTCAGCACTCAGCATCGCCGCGCCTTGTACCAGGCTCAGGGCGTGTTGCAGCACCACTTGGCCCTCGGGGGTGGGCCGCAGATCCTTGTTGCCGCGATCCACCAGGACGCAGCCGAACTCCTGCTCCAGCCCTTGAATACTGCGGCTGAACGCCGGTTGAGTGATGCCCATCGCGTCCGCCGCGCGGACAAAACTGCGGTGTTCGTTGAGGGCGATGAAGTAACGCAACTGGCGAAGATCCATATGCTTTTCCGGCATCCTAAAAATAGCTCGAAGGCATTTGCGACGAGGGTTGCTAGAGGTTTTAAATGCAAGCTCTTATTCCGTCAACGAAGCATGTGAATATCTATTAGATGTAAATGGAATATAGATAGAGCAATGTTTCGCTGCCGCCCAACCGTAAGCAGTCGATGAGGGTCTACCCATGAGCAATGCCGCACTCGCAGTAAAACCCGCTGTCCACGCGCTGGAAATTCACCCGGTGGCCGGTCGTATCGGCGCCGAGATTCGTGGCGTGCACTTATCCGGTGAACTGGACGCCGCCACCGTCGAAGCCATTCAACAGGCGCTGGTTCAATACAAAGTCGTGTTCTTTCGCGAACAGACTCAGCTCGACGATCAGCGTCAGGAAGCCTTTGCTCATTTGCTCGGCGAACCGGTGGCGCACCCGACCGTTCCGTCCCGTGAAGGCACGCGTTATCTGCTCGAACTGGACGGCGCGGAAGGTCAGCGGGCCAACTCCTGGCACACCGACGTGACCTTCGTCGATGCTTACCCGAAAGCCTCGATCCTGCGCTCGGTGGTGGCCCCGGCATTCGGTGGCGACACCCTGTGGGCCAACACCGCGACGGCATACAACGGCTTGCCGACCGAACTGCGTGAACTGGCCGATAAACTGGTCGCCGTGCACAGCAACGAGTACGACTACGCCAGTGCGAAACCGGACGTGTCGGCAGAGAAGCTGGAGCGCTATCGCAAGGTTTTCACATCGACTGTTTACGAGACTGAGCACCCGGTGGTGCGCGTGCACCCGATCAGCGGCGAGAAGAGCTTGTTGTTGGGGCATTTCGTTAAACGCATCAAAGGTTACTCGCAGGCTGATTCGGCGCATTTGTTTGGGCTTTTGCAGAGCCATGTGATCCGTCAGGAAAACACCGTGCGCTGGCGCTGGAAGGCGGGTGATGTGGCGATCTGGGATAACCGTTCGACGCAGCATTATGCGATTGATGATTACGGGACTCAGGATCGGGTGGTGCGTCGGGTGACGTTGAAGGGTGAGGTGCCGGTGGGGGCGAACGGGCAGCGTAGCCAGACTATCAAAGGCGCGGACATCGTCGGCGTCTGATCGGACTCGATACCTGTAGGAGCTGTCGAGTGAAACGAGGCTGCGATCTTTTGATTTGAAGATCAGGATCAAAAGATCGCAGCGTGCCGCAGCTCCTACCGGAATCACCAAACCCCGATCTGAACGACTTTCTCGGATTCCGGCTCACCATACCGAAACCGCTGTCCACGCCCATCAATCTCCTGATGACTGATCGTCGTGCGCCGCTTCAACCCCCGCACCCACTCAAACAAATACCCTGCATGCTCCTCGCGCACTGCCGCGAACGCCGGATCGTCGCCCAAATCACGCAGCTCCTGCGGATCATTCAGCAAATCAAACAACTGCGGCCGAAAGCCGTCGTACGCCAGGTATTTCCAGCGTTCGCTGCGCACCATGGTCATGCGGCAACGATCGATCGGCTGGCCCAGTCGCTCCCGCGCAGGCGCCTGAAACGCGTAGTCGTATTCGCTGATCGCATAGCGGCGCCAGTCCGGATTCTCTCCGTGCAGAAGCGGGATAAACGAACGACCCTCAAGTCGATGCTCCGCCGCCGGCAATCCCAGCGCTTGAAGAAACGTCGGCAACGCATCAATGGTTTCCGCCAGCCGATCATCCACCGTGCCGCGCGTGGAATCCGCCGCCGCCCGAGGGTCGCGCACGATCAATGGCACGCCCACCGCCTGCTCCAGCAAAAACTCCTTCTCGCCGAGCCAGTGATCGCCCAGAAAGTCGCCGTGATCGCTGGTGAACACGATCAACGTGTCATCCCAACGGCCATTGCTCTGCAGAAAATCGAACAGACGCCCAAGTTGATCATCGACTTGCTTGACCAGGCCCATGTACGTGGGGATTACAGTCAATCGTACTGAATCGCGGGAGAAGTTGAGGCTTTCCTCATGCTGGCGAAAGGCAGTGTATACGGGGTGTTTGCTGGCTTCGGAGGGCGTCGCGCGGATCGGTTCGAGAATCGATTTCGTACTGTACAAGGCGTGGTATGGCGCTGGTACGATGTAGGGCCAGTGCGGTTTGATATAGGAAAGGTGTAAACACCACGATTTCTCGCCTTGCTCGGTGATGAAGTCGATGGCTCGATTTGTAGTGTAGACAGTCTCTGAGTGTTGCTCGGGAATTCGTGCTGGCAGTTTCGAATGACGCATTTGCCAGCCGCTGAGGATTTCGCCGTTGTCGCCTTCGGCGGCGTTGGCCCAGTCGTGCCAAGGGTTGCGGCCCTCGAAACCGTGCTCGCGCAGGTAATGGGTGTAGGGCGCAGATTCGCGTTTGTCATCGAACAGCGGATCGTCGGGATAGATGCCGTCGTGGCGCATGTACGGTTCGAAACCGACTTCGTTGAGAATTTCGGCTTGCTCGCTCTCGGGGTTGATCGCCAGACGTTGCAAGGCATCCACGTTCGCCGTTGCGTGAGTCTTGCCAACCAGCGCGGTACGGATGCCGTGCGGGCGCAGGTAATCGCCGATCGTCAGTTCTTCCAGTGGCAGCGGCACGGCGTTCCAGGCGACTTGATGGCTGCTGACGTAACGCCCGGTGTAGGCCGACATCCGCGACGGCCCGCAGATCGTGCCTTGGGTGTAGGCGCGGCTGAAACGTACGCCGGCGGCGGCGAGGCGATCGATGTTCGGCGTGTGCAAATGTGGGTGGCCGTAGCAGGACAGGTAATCGCGGCGCAGTTGATCGCACATGATGTACAGCACGTTGCGCACGGGGTTTGGCTGGGTGGGCATGGGGTTCACCGGTCAGTGGGACAGGCGAGGGTTTTCGCTTTCGGTGGGGGTGTTCGGCAAGTGCATTTGGGGAATGGGGTTTATGCAGGGAGTGCATCGGAGACTGCACTGGCCCCTTCGCGAGCAGGCTCACTCCTACAGGGGAATGCATTTCAAATGTAGGAGTGAGCCTGCTCGCGATAGCGGTCGATCAGACGGCAAGTCTATCCAGCGAACACACCTCCTCATCCACCGCATCAATCACCTTGATCTGCTCAATCATCGCCTCCGCCAACGGCGACAACCGATACCCCGCGCGGCTGACAATCCCATAGCGCGTATACAGCTCCTCCAGATCATCCGCCAAACCCTCAACCCGCAAACACACCAGCTCACCCTTGGCCTGATGCAGGGCGTCCGAATACGCGCCGACAATCCCGATCGCCTCCGAACGCAGCACCACACTGAGCAGACTCGAGCTGTTTTCGCACTCCACATTCGGGGTGAAATCCGGGCGGCCGCTGAGGTCGACAATCACCTTGCGCAGGTTCGGCGGGCGGATGCTCACCGCCAGCGGATAACTCATCAATTGCTCGGCGGTGACTCGATCAAATGCCGCCAACGGATGCCCCGCGCGGCAGCAGAAATGCCATTTACGCGGGCGCAACCGATGTGTCAGATAATCCGGATCCGCCTCGAAATGCCGAGTGTCCGCAACGAAGAACTCAAACTCTTCGCTCAATAAGCGTTTGCTCAAACTCTGCCAATCATCGACCTGAAACTGCACCCGCGCTTTCGGATAGCGACCGATGAAGCTGCCAATTGCGCGCGGGATCAAACCCGCCGCTGGTGCCGGCCCGCAACCGAAGCGCAATTCCCCTGCCTCCAGCCCATTGAACTGGCTGATCTCGTTGGCCATTTGCTGCGCACCACTGACCAGCCGCCGCGCGTGTTCGAGCAGCACCTGGCCCTGTTTGGTCGGCGGTAATTCCTTGCGCCCGCGATCGACCAACTGGCAGCCGACGCTGTGCTCCAGCGCCTGAATGCTACGGCTGAAAGCCGACTGCGACAGGTTCACCGCCTGCGCGCCGGCGACGAAGCTGCGTTGTTCAGCCAAGGCGATGAAGTGACGAAGTTGCCGCAAGTCGATATGCATTTTTCACATAAAAAATATCCGGGAAATGCATTGGATATGCATTAGGTCGACTCCTTATAAAGGCAATCTCTTATGCAGTAAATATTTGTAAATCCATAAATAAATAACTTAAAAGAATATGCAGCGCTGAAGATGTCTGTGTGTTTTTTGACCAGGAGCCGCGCCATGAGTCCGTTGAACCTAGCGTCACCCTTAACACCACGACGGCTCAAACGCCTGCCTCTGGCCTTGTTGCTGGCAGGGAGCGCCAGTTGGACTCACAGCTACGCCGCCGAAACGGAAACCCCGACGCCGGTACCCGCAGGCAAACCGGCGGCCAACAGTTCGCAGCTGGAAACCGTGACCGTGACCACTCGCCGCCGCGAAGAAAGTTCGCAGGATGTACCGACGCCAATGAGCGTGGTCAGCGGCCAGAATCTGGAGACGCAACGGGTTTACCGGATTCAGGATTTGCAGCAACTGGTACCGAGCGTCAACGTCGCCTACATGCATGCGCGGCAGTCCAGCGTGTCGATCCGAGGCCTGGGCAACAACCCGGCGAGCGATGGTCTGGAAGGCAGCGTCGGGCTGTACATCGACAACGTGTATCTCGGCCGTCCAGGCATGGCGGTGTTCGATTTGATGGACATCGAACAGCTCGAAGTGTTGCGTGGGCCGCAGGGTACGCTGTTCGGCAAAAACACCACCGCCGGGGTGATCAACATCAGCACCCGCGCGCCGACCTTCACGCCTGAGCGCAGCATCGAAACCTCGGTCGGCGAAGACGGTTATTTCCAAACCAAAGGCACGATTTCCGGGCCGCTCAACGATGAGCTGGCCGGACGTTTTTCCGCCTATCGCACGCGCAGTGACGGCGACATCAAGAACGAATACAACGGCCATGATTTGAACGGCGGCTCGCGCGATGGCTTCCGCGCCCAGTTGCTGTTCAAGCCCAACGAAGACTTCAATCTGCGCTGGATCGGCGACTACAACGAAGAGGATTCAAGCGCCGGTACCCGCGTGCTGTACGACACCGGCCCGACCATCAACGGCGTCAATCTTTACTCGGCGCGGGCAGCGGCGGCCGGTGCAACGCTGGTCAACGGCTCGCACCGCAAGGTCAATCTGGACAGCGATCAACACGTCACCGTGCATCAGGGCGGTACCTCGGTTGAAGCCAATTGGGCACTGCCGAGCGATTTCACCCTGACCTCGATCAGCTCGTACCGCTTCTGGAATTTCACCCCGAAAAATGACGATGGTCTCAACGTCGCGTCGACTTACAACGCTGGTGTTTCGGTAGAAGACAAACAGTATTCACAGGAATTTCGCCTGGCGTCGCCCAAGGGCGAGTTCTTCGATTACGTCGTCGGCGCCTACTACTTCGGCAACGATCTGGACAACAAATCCTTCGCCTATTACGGCCCGCAAGCGGACATCTGGAACGGTACGCCGGCCGGTGCGCTGGCCAACATTGGCAGCGTCGGCAACGGCCATATCAAGACCGACAGTTTTGCGCTGTTTGCCCAAGGCACCTGGCATCTGACCGAGCGCCTGGATTTCACCGCCGGCGTGCGCGGCACCTATGAAGAGAAGAACGCCTGGGTCACTCGCGATGCGCCGGTCGGTGGCGCGGCGGTGACGGGTGCAGCGGCAACGGCGCGGCGCGGTCGTGCCGGCGCCTACGATTCCGGCGATTTGAATCAGTACAGTTCCAGCCCGTCCGGTTTGCTCAACCTCAGCTATCGCATCACTGACGATGTGCTCGGTTACGCGACGGTGTCTCACGGCGAAAAATCCGGCGGCGTTAACCTCTCAGTCGGCTCTGCACCCGCCGCCGGCGCCGACTCGCTGTTGGTTGGCACCGAACGCGCAAACAACGCCGAGCTCGGTTTCAAAAGTACGCTGTGGGATCGTCGTTTGCAGCTCAACGCCAACGTCTTCTGGACGCAGGTCAACGCCTATCAGACCAACGCTTACGACGACGTCAACCGCGTGCAATACCTGACCAACGCCGGCTCCGTGCGCTCGCGCGGCGTCGAGTTTGAAAGCACGGTGATCCCGCTGCGCGGCTTGACCCTTAACTTCAACGGCTCCTTCAACGACGTCAGCTACCTCTCCTACAAAGACGCGCCGTGCCCGCCGGAAATCAGCCAGGCACCGGGTGCCCCAGCCTCTTGCGACCTCAGCGGTCACCAAGTGGTCGGCGCTTCGAAATGGATCGGCAACGCCAACGGCGAATACAAATGGAATCTCGATAACGGCTTCGAACCGTACGTCACCGGCAGCTATGCCTTCCGCTCGAAAGCCGTCGGCACGGTCGAGGATTCCGACTATGGGCAGATCCCGAGTTACGCGGTGGTCAACCTTTCCACCGGCCTGCGCGGCGACTTCAACCAAGGGCAGTGGGACATCTCGCTGTGGCTGAAAAACGCCTTCGACAAAACCTACTACACGACCCTGTGGACGGGCGGCAACGGCGGCTATGAAGGCCTGCTCGGCACACCGCGAACCCTCGGCGTCACCGGTCGCTACGACTTCTGATAAGTCATTCAAGGAGCTGCATCATGTTGCGCATCAAAACGGCTTTTCCGCTGTTGTTGTCCGGCGCGGTGTTTAGCGCTGGCGCCTTCGCCGCACCGAGCGTTTACCCGACTGGCGTCACCCGTTACGACCCGGACAAAGCCTTCAATCAGTACGTGATTTTCAGCGGCGCCGACAAGCAGACGCACCTGATCGACATGAACGGCAACGAGGTCAAGAACTGGCCGCAGGCAGGTTTCCCTTCAGCGATCATCGACCCGAAACTGGTCGGCGGCGAGCGCGGGCATGTCCTGCTGCAACTGAGTGACAAGGATCCCGGCAAACTCGGTTCAGCCGGCAATGGCCTGGGCAATCAGAGCGTCGGCGAATTGGACTGGAATGGCAAAGTCGTCTGGCAGTGGGGCGACAAGGCGCCCGGTGGCGCAGCGCAGCAGCATCACGATCAACGCCGGTTGAGCAACGGCAACACCGTGGTGCTGGCGAACAAAGTGCACCCGATCAAAGGCTTCAAAGTCCCCGAGGTGATCGACGATGCGATCTATGAAGTCAGCCCCGACGGTGCGGTGAAATGGCAGTGGCTGGCGTCGGAGCACCTCAACGAATTCGGCTTCACCCCAGAGCAATTGAAACTGGTGCGCGGCAGCGAGGATGCGGACTACCTGCACATCAATAACCTCAGCGTGGTCGGGCCGAACAAGTGGTTCGATGCCGGTGACAAGCGTTTCAATCCGGACAATCTGCTGTTCGATTCGCGCAACGCCAACTTCATCGCAATCATCGAAAAAAGCAGCGGCAAAGTGGTCTGGCGTCTGGGGCCGAATCTGCCCCTGGCCAGCCCGAAAACCGCGCGGACGCTGCCTCGTCCGGTCGATCAATTTGTCGGTCAGCATGACGCCCACATCATTCCGGCCGGGCTACCGGGCGCGGGCAATGTGCTGGTGTTCGATAACCAGGGGTCGGCGGGTTATCCGAACGTCACCCTCGGGCTGATTTCCGGCTCGCGAGTGCTGGAAATCGATCCGGTAAAAAACGAAATCGTCTGGCAGTACAGCGCCGCCAATTCGAAGCAACCGGGGTGGGCGTTTTACAGCTCCTTCATCAGCAGTGCGCGGCGTTTGCCCAACGGCAATACGTTGATCGACGAAGGCATGAACGGACGGTTTTTCCAGGTCACGGCCAGCGGCGAAAACGTCTGGGAATACGTCAGCCCGTACCTGGGCAAAGCTCCGGGCAGCGATGCCGTCAGCAATTGGGTGTATCGCGCGTTACCTGTGAGTTATGACTGGGTGCCGCAGGGTACGCCGCGCTCCGAAACCGCTGTGATTGCACCGGTGGTGGGCGTGCAGCAGACCAACGCCAGTCGCTAGTCGAGGCGCGCATCGGGTCTTTGTTGATGCGTTGCGCGAATACTTTCAATGCCTGAAAAGCATGCTGTTTTCACCACATGGCTACAGCCCTTATGGGCCGTGGCTTTGGTGAAAGTGATCAGCTCGTATATTCCATAAAAGCCTATGGATAACGTTAAAGATTACTTTCGGAGATAAGCGTCTAAGCCAATGATTCACCCATCGATCGCGGTGGGGGCTTCAACAAACGGCGAATCGACTGCTTGGTAAAGAGAACGCAAAAAAGACCGCAGGGAGTGAATCAATGGGCAATGTCCAGACCGCCGCCAGCGCAGAGGAATTGCTGTGGCGTCAGACGCCGAGTGGCGAACTGGTCGATCTCGGCCGGCCGCACCGTGTGCCGTTGGGGCAGCAAAGTTTGCAGCGTGCCCCCAAAGGCATCTTGAGTCGGCGCGAGGCAATCCTGCTGGGTGTGTTGGCGCTGTTGGCGCATGGCGCGGTGATCTACTGGATCAACCAGCAGCCGACGCCGACGCTGCCAATCGTGCCGCCAGAAATTCCACCGATGACCATCGAGTTTTCGCGCCCGGCTCCGCCAGCGCCACCGGTTGTCGAGCCGCCACCTCCAGCGCCTGTGGTCGAACCACCGCCGCCGGTTGAGGACGAGCTTGCCGTAAAACCACCGCCGCCGAAGCCGATTCCAAAGCCGAAACCGGTGGTTAAACAGCCACCGAAACCGGCGCCGAAAGCCGTCGAGCAACCACCGGCGCCGCCTAAACCGGTCGCTCCAGTCGCTGCGCCAGCGCCACCTGCACCACCGGCGCCGGCTCCGGTAACCCCGGCCTCGGCCAACGCCGCGTACTTGAAAAACCCGGCGCCGGAATACCCGTCGCTGGCTCAGCGTCGCGGTTGGGAAGGCACGGTGTTGCTGCGCGTGCATGTGTTGGCCAGCGGCAAACCGGGTGAGATCCAGATAGCAAAAAGCAGTGGTCGGCAACAGCTCGACGATGCGGCGCTGAACGCCGTGAAACGTTGGAGTTTCGTCCCGGCCAAGCAGGGTGATGTCGCCCAGGACGGCTGGGTCAGCGTGCCCATCGATTTCAAGATTCATTAAACCGAAACCAAATTCGCGCGAAATGTTTACACGAGGGAATACATCATGACGTTACTGGCATCTCCACTGGAATCCATCGAAAGCGCGGTGATCTGGCTGCTGGTGGTTTTTTCCGTCGCCACCTGGGGCCTGGCATTGCTCAAGGCTGTGCAGTTCGGTCGTCTGAAGGCGCAGGATCGCCGTTTTCATAAACGCTTCTGGGCGGCGTCGAGTCTGGATTCCGCTGCTGAATTGAGCGAGACCCAGCCCGGTGCCGCAGCACGAGTAGCTCAAGCCGGTTACGCGGCGATTCAAGTGGGTGAGGCGCCACAGGCCACGGATTTGAGCCAGGCGATCAACCATCAGGATCGACTGGAGCGCGCCTTGCGTCAGCAGATCGTCCGCGAACGCCGTTCGCTGGAAACCGGTCTGGCAGTAGTCGCCAGTATTGGCAGTACGTCGCCGTTCATTGGTTTGTTCGGCACGGTGTGGGGAATCATGGAAGCGTTGAAAGGCATCAGCGCGGCCGGTTCTGCGAGCCTGGAAACAGTCGCCGGCCCTATTGGTGCGGCACTGGTCGCGACCGGTGTGGGTATTGCCGTCGCGGTACCGGCGGTGCTGGTTTACAACTACTTTTTACGTCGTCTGAAACTGACGGCGGCGGATCTCGATGACTTCGCCCACGACTTCTACAGCCTGGCGCAAAAGAGCTCGTTCCGCGTGTTGATCCACCCGACTGCGCACAAGGTTGCAGCGCAGGGCAACGCGGCAAAAGTGAAGGAGGCGTCCTGATATGGCCTTCTCCACGCAAGACAGTGATGAGGTACTCAGCGAGATCAACGTGACCCCGCTGGTGGACGTAATGCTGGTGCTGCTGGTGGTGTTTATCGTCACCGCGCCGCTGCTGACCAACGCGATCCCGATCAACCTGCCGAAGACTGAGGCGGTGGCGCCGGTCGAGCAAAAGGATCCGCTGGTGGTGAGCATCGACGGTGCCGGCAAACTGTTTATCAACAAGGACGAGATTCAGCCGGACTTGCTGGAATTCAACCTCAAGTCGGCCAAGGCCAAGGATCCGGAAGTGCGCGTGCAATTGCAGGCGGATGACGGAGTGAATTACGGCGAAGTGGCGCGAGCGATGGCTTCGATTGAGCGGGCAGGGATTACCAAGTTGTCGGTGATCACGGCGCGGTAACAGGCTTTACGTTTTTCCGGGGCCGTCTCCTTGGCAGGGTGCGGCCCTTTTTTTTGTTTCTCGAACACCAACCCTGTAGGAGCTGCCGAAGGCTGCGATCTTTTGATTTTGATTTTAAAAGCAAGATCAAAAGATCGCAGCCTTCGGCAGCTCCTACAGGATATTTGTCATATTCGTTTCAGGTCTTAATAAATAGCTTCTTATTCCTTAACGAATATAAATCCCCTCCCTATACTCCTTCAGGAACAGACACGCAGGAGAGCTCCCCATGCGCAACGAATCAATTCGCTATCTGATTGTGCCGGGCTGGCAAGGATCGCCGGAAGATCATTGGCAAAGCCACTGGCAGAACAGCCTGCCGAACAGCGCGCGGGTCGAGCAGGCCGATTGGCTGACGCCGCGTTGTGAAGATTGGGTCGCCGCGCTGGCCGAGGCGATTGCCGCTGACAGCACGCCCGTCATCCTCATCGCCCACAGCCTCGGCTGCATCACCGTTGCCCATTGGGCGGCCACTGCCCCAGTGCAATACCTGCGTCAGGTGCGCGGCGCCTTGCTAGTCGCGCCGGCGGATGTCGAACGTCCGGCCTGCGCACCCGCGCTGCGCAATTTCGCACCGATTCCAACGGATCTGCTGCCGTTTCCAAGTCAGGTCGTCAGCTCCGACAACGATGCGGCCGTGAGTGCGCCGCGTGCCATGGAACTGGCGCGCAACTGGGGCGCCGAGGCGGGGATTCTCGCCGGTGCCGGGCACATCAACGTCAAGTCCGGGCATCAGCGTTGGGAGCAGGGTTTTGCTTATCTCTATCGCCTGCAAAACCGTATGGAACACCACGCTCGCCGTCGCGCCTGATTTGTTTTTTCTTTGATCGCCCCCGTCTCCCGGCGGTTTTGGGCGGGAGTCTGCCATGAGTTTCGACACTTTCGGTCAGCCGTTGCTGACCTTTCCCGATGCAGAAAAAAGCCCCCTGAGCATCCGCGCCAAAGCGCTGGTGTTCGTCGATCCACGCTCGCGCCAGTTGCGCGAAGAGCTGGAGCAATTGGCCCCGCGCTCGATCTCGGTATTGATCCGTGGCGAGACCGGCACCGGTAAAGAATTGCTCGCCCGCCATATCCATCGCGCCAGTGATCGCAGCGGTTTATTTGTCTCGGTCAATTGCGGTGCGATCAGCCCGACCTACGCCGATGCCGAATTGTTCGGCTATGCCGCCGGCACGTTCAGCGGTTCGGCCAGCAGCCGCGCGGGGTGGTTCGGTTCGGCCAATGGCGGGACGTTGTACCTGGATGAAATCGGCGATCTGCCGCTGCCGATTCAGATCAAATTGCTCGCGGCTCTGGAAAACCACGAGGTCACTCGCGTCGGTGCGCATCAGCCGAGCCCGGTGGACGTGCGCCTGGTCGCGGCCACCAGCATCGATCTGGCGCAAGCAGTGGACGCCGGAAAATTCCACGAGCGGCTCTATCACTATCTCAGCGAAGGTCATCTCGAGTTACCGGCGTTGCGCGCGCGGATCGGCGATATCCTTTCGCTGGCCGAGTATTTCCTCGGCATCTACAGCCAGCGCCTCGACCTGCCGGTGCCGCTGATCAGCGAAGCCGCGCAACATGTTCTCGAGCAACACAGCTGGCCGGGCAACACCCGCGAACTGGAAAACGTCATTCATTTTGCGTTGCTGGTGAGCACGGGCGACGAAATTCTGCCGGAGCACCTCAATCTACCGCCGCTCTTGACCCAGATCGAATCCCAGATCAACCAGATCATCGCCACCGGCTCCACGGCTGACCAAGCTGCCCTCAAAAAACTTCTGAAAAACACCGGCCTCCTGTAGGAGCTGGCGAAGCCTGCGATCCTTTGATCTTGCTTTTCAACGTTTTAACTTGTTGAAAATCAAAAGATCGCAGCCTTCGGCAGCTCCTACACGTCTAAATCGCGTGTATGAACAAAATGGAATATCAACGTGAATAAACGTTATTGTCCGGGAATATAAAATCCCGGTATTGTCCGACCCACGCCAGCGATATCACTTCACTGGCACTCGTATTAGATGCCGTCGTCGATGACGACCGATTTTCGATAAGGACACTGCATGAAAAAGGTTCTGTTGTTTACCGCATTGGCGGCTGCTCTGACGGCTTCCCTGGCCAACGCCGGCGAGAAACTGGTGGTTGCCGCAACGCCGGTGCCGCACGCTGAAATTCTTGAGCTGATCAAACCGACCCTGGCCAAAGAAGGCGTGGATCTGGAAATCAAAGTCTTCACCGACTACGTTCAGCCGAACGTGCAAGTGGGCGAGAAGCGTCTGGACGCCAACTACTTCCAGACCCTGCCGTACCTGAACAGCTTCAACCAGGGTAAATACAAAGACGACAAATCCAAGTACCTGGTGACTGTGCAAGGCGTGCACGTTGAACCGTTCGGTGGTTACTCGAGCAAGTACAAAACCCTGGCTGAACTGCCAGACGGCGCGACCATCGCTATCCCGAACGAAGGCAGCAACAGCGGCCGTGCGCTGATCCTGCTGCAGAAGGCTGGCCTGATCGAGCTGAAAGATCCGAAAAACGCTCTGGCAACGCCGAAAGACATCGCCAAGAACCCGCACAACTTCAAGTTCAAGGAACTGGAATCGGCCCTGCTGCCACGCGTTCTGAAGGAAGTTGATCTGGACATGATCAACACCAACTACGCGCTGGAAGCCAAGCTGAACCCGCAGAAAGATGCGCTGGTGATTGAGGGCGCTGACTCGCCGTACGTGAACTTCCTGGTGGCCCGTGAGGACAACAAGAACAGCGACGCGATCCAGAAACTGGCCAAAGCCTTGACCAGCCCGGAAGTCAAAGCGTTCATCGAGAAGAAGTACAACGGCGCGGTACTGCCGGCGTTCTGATCTGACGCTTGAACCATCCCCTTCAAGGTGTGAAAACGCCGATGGCCAGTGATGGGCATCGGCGTTTTTGTGTGTGCAAAATCAGCAGCCAGAAGCAAAAGATCGCAGCCTTCGGCAGCTCCTACAGAGAAATGAACACCTGTAGGAGCTGCCGAAGGCTGCGATCTTTTGATCTTTATTGCTCAGGCCACCCCAGCCTTCAACGCCCGCCTCAACGCCACCAACAATTTCAAAATCTCCTGCGGATCCAGCCGCTGCGGCGCTTTTACGTCCATGTTCTCTTCCTTGTAATTGGTTTCGGCCGGAGGAGTCTGGCCAAAAGCTGTGCGTCCTTGGAGGGCCTGAATCAAAAAAAGATCCGTCCTACAGCGCAAGGAAAAATAGCCTTCTTATTCCTCCCCGGCAAACCGACAGGATAGTTTTTTGAGTGATATCAATATGCTTTAACGGTATTTAAATTCTTGTTTTTATACCTATAAAGTCAGTGCCTGCCGGACAGCCACCCGCTGTCCATGGACTGCACGACCGTCGCTTACCGAGCGATGTCCAGGACGCTTCATGACCTTCGATTACGCTTTTATTCTCAGCACGCTGCCGGCGTTTCTCAAAGCCGTGGGTGTGACGCTGCAGGTCGGTTTCATCGCCATTGGCACCTCGCTGGTGGTGGCGCTGCTCAACGCGACGATTCTGGTGTTCCGCACGCCGTACCTGCAAAAACTGGTCGGCCTGTACGTGGAACTGGCGCGCAACACGCCGCTGCTGATCCAGTTGTTTTTCGTCTACTTCGCTTTGCCGGCAGTAGGGATTCAGGTATCCGGTTTCACCGCCGCGATCATCACCATGACTTTCCTTGGCGGCGCCTATCTGACTGAAGTGCTGCGCGCCGGCGTCGACGCGGTGCCGCAGGCGCAACTGGAATCCGGGCGCTCCATCGGCCTGTCGCACGGACAGTTGCTGCGCTATGTGATCCTGCCGCAAGCGGGGATTCTCAGCCTGCCGTCGCTGTTCGCCAATTTCATTTTCCTGCTCAAGGAAACCACCGTGGTGTCGGCGGTGGCGGTGCCGGAAATTCTCTATACCACCAAGAGCTACATCGCGCTCTATTACAAAACCTACGAAATGCTCGCCGTGCTGACGCTGATCTGCGTGCTGTTGTTCTTGCCGCTGTCGCTGTTGCTCAGCCGTCTGGAAAGGAGGCTCCAGCATGGCCAGTTCGGGTCTTGAATTACTCTGGGTATCGTTGCCGCAACTGGCAAAAGGCGCCGGGCAAACCTTGTCGATCTCGTTTCTGAGCATCGCCATCAGCACTGTCGGCGGCGTGCTCTACGGTGTATTGCGCACGTTGAACGTGACGTGGCTGAACGCGATTCTGCGGGTGTATCTGGAGCTGTTCCGGGCGATCCCGGTGCTGGTCTGGTTGTACCTATTGTTCTTCGGCTTGCCGATTTTCTTTGGCCTGAGCATTCCGAGTTTCTGGTGCGCAGTGCTGGTGCTATCGCTGTGGGGCGCCAGCGAGGTCGGCGAAGTGGCGCGCGGTGCGCTGCATTCGTTGCCGCGCGGGCAGCGTGAAGCGGGGCTGTCGATTGGACTGAACGCTGCGCAACTCTACGGCTACGTGTTGCTGCCGCAAGCGCTGAAGCGCATGACGCCGCCGACCATCAACGTCTACACGCGAATCATCAAAACCAGTTCGCTGTCGGTACTGATCGGTGTGGTGGATGTAATCAAGGTCGGCCAGCAGATCATCGAACGCACCTATGAATCAGTGCTGATCTACGGCGCGCTGTTCCTGTTTTTCTTTTTCATCTGCTACCCGCTGTCGGCCGCCTCGCGCGTGCTGGAGCGGCGCTGGACGCAAGCATGAGCGCATTGATCGAGTTTCACGGCTTCAACAAATTCTTCGGCGAGCAGCAGGTGCTCAACGGCATCGATCTGCAAGTGCAGAGCGGTGAAGTGATCGTCATCCTCGGCCCCAGCGGCTGCGGCAAAAGTACGCTGCTGCGTTGCCTCAATGGCCTCGAAGTCGCCCACAGCGGCAGCCTGAAATTTCTCGACCGCGAGCTGCTCGACAAGGCCACCGACTGGCGCGACATCCGCCAGCAGATCGGCATGGTGTTTCAGAGTTATCACCTGTTTCCGCACATGAGCGTGCTCGACAATTTGCTGCTCGGCCCGCTCAAGGTGCAAAAGCGTCAGCGCCGTGAAGCGCAACAACAAGCCGAAGCCTTGCTCGAACGCGTGGGACTTTTGGACAAGCGCGATGCCTTCCCGCGTCAGCTCTCGGGCGGTCAGCAGCAACGCATCGCCATCGTCCGTTCGCTGTGCATGAACCCACGGGTGATGCTCTTCGATGAAGTCACCGCCGCCCTTGATCCGGAGATGGTCAAGGAAGTTTTGCAGGTCATTCAGGGCCTGGCCCGTGAGGGCATGACCCTGCTGATAGTCACCCACGAAATGGCCTTCGCCCGCGCGGTGGCCGACCGCATCGTGTTCATGGATGCCGGGCGCATCCTTGAACAAACCCCGCCCGAGATTTTCTTTACGAACCCGCAAACCGCACGCGCGCAGCAGTTTCTGGAGAAGTTCTCCTTCGTTGCAACACTGCCAAAAACGAATCCGACAAAGGAACTGGAACTGTTATGAAAACTGCCGCTTTTTTACTGCCCCTACTGAGCCTCGCCTTGCTTGCCGGTTGCAGCAAAACCGAAGAACCGCCAAAGCCGAAAGTCGCCAGCGAAAGTACCGCGCCGGCCGGTTATCTGGACAAGATCAAGGCCCGCGACAAACTGATCGTCGGCGTGTTTACCGACAAGCCGCCGTTTGGTTTTGTCGATGAAGCGGGGCGCTACGTAGGTTTCGATACCGACATCGGCCGTCGTTTCGCCAAGGATCTGCTCGGCGATGAAAACAAGGTCGAATTCGTTGCCGTCGAACCGGCGAGCCGCATTCCGTTTCTGCAAAGCGACAAGGTCGACCTGATCCTCGCCAACATGACCGTCACGCCTGAGCGTAAGGAAGCGGTGGAATTCACCAACCCGAACCTCAAGGTCGCGGTGCAAGCGCTGGTGCCGCAAAGCAGCTCGGTGAAAAACCTGGATGACCTGGCGACCCGCACCACCATCGTCACCACCGGCACCACTGCCGATATCTGGCTGACCAAGAATCACCCGGACTGGAAACTGCTGAAGTTCGAGAAAAACTCCGAGTCGCTGCAAGCCCTGGCCAATGGTCGCGGCGATGCGTATGCGCAGGACAATCTGGTGCTGTTCAGCTGGGCCAAGCAGAACCCGGGCTATCGCGTGCTGGAGGATAAACTCGGTGCCGAAGCGCCGATTGCACCGGCGGTGAAGAAGGGCAATATTGAACTGCGTGACTGGGTGAATACCGAGCTGACGAAGTTGGGTGAAGAGAAGTATCTGCTCAAGCTGTACGACCAATACGTGCGTAAAGAACTGAGCGATGACACCAAGCCTGAAAGCGTGATTGTTGAAGGGGGCAAGTGGCAGGGGTGATTGCCTGATGGGTCGGTGGTGAGGCTTGCCCCTCACCCCAGCCCTCTCCCGGAGGGAGAGGGGGCCGACCGAGGTGTCCTGCGTCACACATCGACCTGAAAAACCGAGTCGATTATGGATTCACAGCAGCATTTTCAGGTCGGCGTCACTCTGGAGCATCCCCTAATCAGTCCCCTCTCCCCCCGGGAGAGGGCTAGGGTGAGGGGCTTGTGACCAAAGCACTCAATCCGGCCAATACCACGCCGGCGTCTCCAGCAGTTTCTGCCCGACAATCCCGGTCTCCCCCAACGTCTTCTCCAGCACAATGCAATTGCACTCCGGATCCTCCTGCAACGCCGAAATCAACCGCCGCGCATGTGACACCACCCACACCTGACATTGCTCCGACGCACGAATGATCAACCGTGCCAACGCCGGCAGCAGATCCGGGTGCAGGCTGGTTTCCGGCTCGTTCAGCACCATCAGCGATGGCGGCCTCGGTGTCAGCAACGCCGCGACCAACAACAAATAACGCAACGTCCCGTCCGACAACTCCGCCGCCGACAGTGGCCGCAGCAAACCTTCCTGATAAAACTCGATGGCAAAGCGTCCACCCGCCTGAGCGTCGATATGCAAGCGCGCCCCCGGAAAGGCATCAGTAATCGCCGCACGCATCGCGTCGCCGTCACCGATTTCAATAATGGTCTGCAACGCTGCCGCCAGATCGCGGCCGTCGTGGTGCAGCACCGGTGTGCGCGTGCCCAATTGCGGTTGGCGCACCGGTGCGTCGGCGTCGCTGCGAAAGTGATCATAAAAACGCCAGCGGCGAATGAACTCGCGCATCTGGAACACTTCCGGCGAGCTGCGCAGACTGCCAACCTGATCGAACAGGCTGTCGAAGTTCGGCGTGTGCTGCGCCAGCACATCCCATTGGCGCTCGTTGCGCGCGCGGATCATCGGGCCGTCGCGATCGACCAACAGGCTGGCGGGGCGGTAATGCGGGCCGGCCCAGATGCATTCGCGCTTGATCTGCGGGTCGAGGCTGAAGCGCGAGGGGATCGGCCGCGAATGCTCGGGCAGCATGAAATGGCCGTTGGAATCCGGCAGGCCGAGACTGATCGAATAACTGAAATCTTCCCCGGCAAAGCCCAGGCGCAAACGCTTCACGCCTTGGCGCACCGTCGACTGGATCGGCACCTCGCCGTTGCGCATGCGCCGGCTGATGGTTTCCGGCCCGGCCCAGAACGTCGAATCCAGTCCGCCTTCACGCGCCAGTGCATTGACCACACCGCCCTGCGCGGTTTCCGCCAGCAGGCGCAAGGCCCGATAGAGGTTGGACTTGCCGCTGCCATTGGGGCCGGTGATCAGGTTCAGACGACCCAGCGGGATCACCAATTTATTGATCGAGCGGTAATTGGCCACCGCCAGGGTGTTGAGCATGAATGAGATCCTCCGAATCCGCCGCAGAATACCCCCTGTAGGAGCTGCCGAAGGCTGCAATCTTTTGATCTTTTCCGCAAAAAAGCAAAAGATCGCAGCCTTCGGCAGCTCCTTCGGTGTTTAATCTGTTATTCGCATGAGCAATGGTTGAACCCTGTTCTAAGCTCTGAAGTCGTATCGTCCTGATCGTCTAAAAATGCCAAGGAGTCTGCATGGCGGGTCCCGGAATTAAAGTGGTAATGGCCTTGAGCGCCATTGCCTTGCTGACCGCTTGCGGCGAAAAGAAGGCTCCCCAGGAGTACCTGCCGAGAGTCTTTGTTCAAGAGGTGAAACCCGCGGATTACGCGGCCTCGGTGACACTGACCGGTGATGTGCAGGCGCGCGTGCAGACAGAATTGTCGTTCCGCGTCGGCGGCAAAATCATCCAGCGTTCGGTCGATGTCGGCGACCGTGTCACGGCCAAGCAAGTGCTGGCCAAACTCGATCCCAAGGATTTGCAGACCAACGTCGATTCCGCTCAGGCTCAGGTCGTCGCCGAACAGGCGCGGGTCAAGCAGAGCGCGGCGGCGTTTGTGCGTCAGCAAAAACTGCTGCCCAAGGGCTACACCAGCCAAAGCGAATTCGATACCGCGCAAGCCGCGTTGCGCAGTAGCCAAAGCGCCTTGAGCGCGGCTCAGGCGCAACTGGCCAATGCCAAGGATCAGCTCAGCTACACCTCGCTGATTGCTGATGCGCCGGGCGTCATCACTGAGCGTCAGGCCGAAGTTGGCCAGGTCGTGCAAGCCACGGCGCCAATTTTCAGTCTGGCCCGCGATGGCGATCGCGATGCGGTGTTCAACGTCTACGAGTCGCTGCTGGCCGAGCGGCCTACCGACAACAAAATCACCGTCAGCCTGCTCGACAATCCCGAGATCAAAACCACCGGCACCGTGCGCGAAATCACCCCGTCGGTGTCCGCGCAGTCCGGCACCGTGCAAGTCAAAGTCACCCTCGACAAACTGCCGCCAGGCATGCAACTCGGTTCGGTAGTGAGCGCGACGGCCAAGGGCACCGGCAAATCGGCGGTGGCTTTGCCGTGGTCGGCGCTGACCAAAAATGTCAGCGACCCCGCCGTGTGGCTGGTCGACGACAAGGGCGAAGCGCAATTGCACACGGTCACGGTCGGCCGTTACCTGACCGGCAAAGTGATCATCAGCGAAGGTCTCAATGGCGGCGAAAAAGTCATCATCGCCGGCGGCCAGTTATTGCACCCGGGCATGAAAGTCGAGATTGCCGAGAACACTTACAAGGATCTGGAAATGGGAGCGCAGCCATGAAGCGTTTCGGGCTGTTGGCCGTCGGGCTGTTGCTCGCGGCATGCTCCAAGAAGGAGCCACCTCCGGAGCCGGTGCGCCCGGTGTTGTCGGTCAAGGTCGAGGCCTTGAACGAAGAAACCCTCGGTCGCTTCGCCGGCAGCATTCAGGCGCGTTACGAGAGCAACACCGGATTCCGTGTCGGCGGGCGCATTGCCAGCCGTAACGTTGATGTCGGCACCGAAGTGGAGAAGGGCACACTGCTCGCCACCCTCGACCCGTCCGATCAGCAGAATCAGCTGCGTTCGGCGCAGGGCGATCTGGCAAAAATCGAAGCGCAACTGATCAACGCACAAGCCAATGCGCGACGTCAGCAAGCGCTGTTTGATCGCGGCGTCGGCGCGCAGGCGCAACTCGACGAGGCCACCACTAACCTGAAAACCACTCAGGCCTCGCTCGATCAGGCGCGGGCGGCGGTCAATCAGAGCAAGGATCAACTTGGCTACACCGAACTGCGCTCCGACCACAAAGCCGTGGTCACCGCGTGGAATGCCGAGGCCGGGCAAGTGGTGACGGCGGGTCAACAAGTGGTGACGCTGGCGCAGCCGGACATCAAGGAAGCGGTGATCGATCTGCCGGACACTTTGGTCGATCAGATCCCCAAGGACGTGGTTTTTCTGGTCGCTGCGCAACTCGATCCCAGCATCAAAACCACAGCGGTCATCCGCGAAATCGAACCGCAGGCACAGAGCGCCACGCGCACCCGCCGCGCTCGTCTGACCCTGACTGATACGCCGGAAGGTTTCCGTCTCGGCACCGCGATCAGCGTGACCCTCAGCTCAGCGATCAAACCGCGCATCGAACTGCCGGCAACCACGTTGCAGGAAGTCGATGGCAAAACACGGATCTGGGTGATCGACACCCAAAACAAAACCGTCAGCCCCCGCGATGTCACCGTCGTCAGCCGCACCGACAGCACCGTGGTGCTGGCCGGTGGGGTGAAGAACGGCGAGCAAGTGGTCAGCGCCGGCGTCAACAGTCTCAAACCCGGACAATCAGTGAAACTTGACGAGGACAGTCAATGAAAGGCTCTTTCAACCTCTCCGAATGGGCCCTGAAACACCAGTCCTTCGTCTGGTACCTGATGTTCGTCGCGTTGCTGATGGGGGTGTTTTCCTACTTCAATCTGGGCCGCGAAGAAGACCCGTCGTTCACCATCAAAACCATGGTGATCCAGACCAAATGGCCGGGCGCGACCCAAGAGGAAACGCTCAAGCAGGTCACCGACCGCATCGAGAAAAAACTCGAAGAGCTGGACTCCCTCGACTACGTGAAAAGCTACACGCGCCCCGGCGAATCGACGGTGTACGTGTACCTGCGCGACACCACCAGTGCCAAGGACATCCCGGAAATCTGGTACCAGGTGCGCAAGAAGATCAACGATATTCGCGGGCAGTTTCCCCAAGGCATTCAAGGCCCGGGGTTTAACGACGAGTTCGGTGATGTGTTCGGTTCGGTCTACGCGTTTACCGCCGACGGCCTGACCATGCGCCAGTTGCGCGACTACGTGGAGCAGGCGCGGGCGGAGATTCGCAACGTGCCGGGGCTGGGCAAGATCGAAATGGTCGGCCAGCAGGACGAAGTGATTTACCTGAACTTCTCCACGCGCAAACTGGCTGCGCTGGGCATCGATCAGCGCCAGGTCGTAGAGAGCCTGCAATCGCAGAACGCCGTGACCCCGGCAGGTGTGATCGAGGCCGGGCCGGAGCGGATTTCCGTGCGCACGTCGGGGCAATTCGCCTCGGAGAAAGACCTGGCCGAGGTCAACCTCAAGCTCAACGACCGCTTCTATCGTCTGGCCGACATCGCCGAGATCAGTCGCGGTTACGTCGACCCGGCCACCCCGGAATTCCGTTTCGACGGCAAACCGGCAATCGGTCTGGCGATCGCCATGCAGAAGGGCGGCAACGTCCAGGCGTTCGGCAAGGCGTTGCATGAGCGCATCGATCAAGTCACCGCAGACCTGCCGGTAGGCGTCGGTATCCACACCGTATCCGATCAGGCCGTGGTAGTTGAGGAAGCTGTCGGCGGCTTCACCAGCGCGCTGTTCGAAGCGGTGATCATCGTCTTGGTGGTGAGCTTTATCAGCCTCGGCGTGCGCGCCGGTCTGGTGGTGGCGTGCTCGATTCCGCTGGTGCTGGCGATGGTCTTCGTCTTCATGGAATACAGCGGCATCACCATGCAGCGGATTTCCCTCGGTGCGTTGATCATCGCCCTCGGCCTGTTGGTGGACGACGCGATGATCACGGTGGAGATGATGGTCACGCGCCTGGAAATGGGCGAGACCAAGGAGCAGGCCGCGACCTACGCCTACACCTCGACCGCGTTCCCGATGCTCACCGGTACGCTGGTGACCGTCGCCGGTTTCGTGCCGATCGGCCTCAACGCCAGCTCCGCTGGTGAGTACACCTACACGCTGTTTGCGGTGATCGCGGTGGCGATGATCGTCTCGTGGATCGTCGCGGTGTTCTTCGCGCCAGTGATCGGCGTGCACATCCTCAGCGCCAACGTGAAACCCCACGCCGCTGAACCAGGGCGCATTGGCCGCGCATTCAACGGCGGTTTGCTGTGGAGCATGCGCAACCGTTGGTGGGCGATCGGTATCACCGTGCTGCTGTTTGCACTGTCGATTTTCTGCATGCGTTTCGTGCAGAACCAGTTCTTCCCGGCCTCGGATCGTCCGGAAATTCTCGTCGACCTGAACCTGCCGCAAAACGCCTCGATCGACGAAACCCGCAAGGCCGTCGACAAGCTCGAAGAAACCCTCAAGGGCGACCCGAACATCGTGCGCTGGAGCACCTACATCGGTCAGGGCGCGATCCGTTTCTACCTGCCACTAGACCAGCAATTGCAAAACCCGTACTACGCGCAACTGGTGATCGTCAGCAAAGGCTTCGAGTCTCGCGAGGCTCTGAGCGCACGGCTGCGTGAGCGTCTGCGCAAAGAGTTCGTCGGCATCGGCAGCTACGTGCAGGCACTGGAAATGGGCCCGCCGGTAGGGCGTCCGATTCAGTACCGGGTCAGCGGCAAGGACATCGATCAAGTGCGCAAGCACGCCATCGACCTCGCCACCGAACTGGATAAAAACTCGCACATCGGCGAGATCATTTACGACTGGAACGAGCCGGGCAAAGTCCTGCGCATCGACATCGCACAGGACAAGGCGCGCCAGCTCGGGTTGTCGTCCGAAGACGTCGCCAACCTGATGAACAGCATCGTCAGTGGCTCGCCGTTGACCCAGGTCGATGACGATATCTACCTGATCAACGTGGTCGGTCGTGCGGTGGATTCCGAACGCGGTACCCCGGAAACCCTGCAGAACCTGCAGATCGTCACACCGAGCGGCACCTCGATCCCGCTGCTCGCATTCGCCACGGTTCGTTATGAGCTGGAGCAACCGCTGGTGTGGCGTCGCGATCGTTTGCCGACCATCACCATCAAGGCTTCGGTGCGCGACGAGATTCAGCCGACCGACCTGGTGAAAATCCTCAAGCCATCGATTGATGCCTTCGCGGAAAAACTGCCGGTCGGCTACAAAGTCGCCACCGGCGGTACGGTCGAGGAAAGCGGCAAGGCCCAAGGGCCGATCGCCAAGGTGTTGCCATTGATGCTGTTCTTGATGGCGACGTTCCTGATGATCCAGTTGCACAGCGTGCAGAAAATGTTCCTGGTGGCGAGTGTCGCGCCGCTGGGGCTGATCGGCGTGGTGCTGGCGCTGGTGCCGACCGGCACGCCGATGGGCTTCGTGGCGATTCTGGGGATTCTCGCGCTGATCGGCATCATCATCCGCAACTCGGTAATCCTGGTCACGCAGATCGATGAATTCGAACGCAAAGGCTATGAGCCGTGGGATGCGGTGGTGGAAGCGACAGAGCATCGACGCCGGCCTATCCTGCTGACCGCTGCGGCGGCGAGCATGGGCATGATCCCGATCGCCCGCGAAGTATTCTGGGGGCCGATGGCGTACGCGATGATCGGCGGGATTGTGGTGGCGACGCTGCTGACGCTGCTGTTCCTGCCGGCGCTGTACGTGGCCTGGTACAAGATTCGCGAACCGAAAAAAGAAACTGCCTAAGGCAAAAGCAAAAGATCGCAGCCTGCGGCAGCTCCTACATTGAAACGCATTCCAATGTAGGAGCTGCCGCAGGCTGCGATCTTTTGATCTTCAACCAACACGCCGCCAAACGCTGGCCAACCAAGGCTGCTGCTCGCGCGGCAGCCCCGCCGGCCGGAAGTAATGCTCTAGCTCGACAAACCCCGCCGCCGTCAACAACCCCTGCCACGCCGCCAGATCGTGATACGAGCCATAACGCGGCCCGTTCCAGCCCTCACGGTTATCCCCGCGCGGATTGGAACTGAACAACACCCCACCGGGTTTTAAAGCGCCATGCAATTGCTTGAGCACCCGTGGCAACTCCTGCAACGGCACATGAAACAGCACCGCATTGGCAAAAATCCCGTCAAAGCGTTCAGCCGGCAGATCCAGCTTCAGAAAATCCTGCTGTAACACCTCACAGCCGCTGTCCTCCCGCGCCATCCGCGCAAATTCCTCAGAGCCATCCAGCCCCACCGCAACGTGACCCATACGCGTAAACGTCTGCAAATCCCGCCCCGGCCCGCAGCCGAAATCCAGAATCGTCAACGGCGCTGAACCCTGAATATGCCGCAGCAACGCATCGATATTCTGGCTGACATCGTGATCACGTGTGCCTTCACGGAAGTCTTCGGCCACCGAGTTGTAATGGCCGAGGGTGGTGGCGGTGATCTGTTCGAGATCGGAGGGGGTTTGCTTCATGGTCGGCTGCACGTTCAGGGAGAGATGTGCCGACTATAAGCGAAAAGATCGCAGCCTGCGGCGGCTCCTACAGGCGTTCATCCACGGTCGGCCTCGATCCTGTAGGAGCTGCCGCAGGCTGCGATCTTTTGATCTTGCCTCAATACCCACCTGTTACTTCTTACAGTATCGACCCGATGAAAAAACCTTCAGGCTACCCCTAAGCCTGGAGGACGTTCACAGCCATGAAGGCGACTCAGCACTCATCTCATCCCACACTGTCCGTCGTCTACCCGCGAGCATTGGCGATTCGCAGCGTTGCCTACTGCCAGCTCCCGGACAAACCCGAGGTCGAACCGCGCATCACTCGGCAGATCTTCGATGAGGTGGGGCGCGAAGTGGCGGCGTGGGATCCACGATTGTGGGGCGTCGCGTTGAAGCCGAATCTGAGCACTGTTTACAGTTTGGGTGGTCAGGTGTTGCTCACGGACAGCGTGGATGCCGGTTGGCAGTTGAATCTGTGCAATGACGCAGGTTCGCAGCGTTCCTTCTGGGATGCACGGGGTACGCAGCGACATTATGAGTACGACACACAACGTCGCTCAGTCTCCGTTACAGAGCAGAGGGTCAGCCACCCAGCAAAAATTGTTGAGCGACTAATTTATGGCTACGCCGATGAAGCGCTCGCGCAACACAACCAGTGCGGCCGATTGATCCGCCACGATCATCCCGCAGGTTCGCGGAAATGCCCCAGCTATGGCATAGCCGGTTCCATATTGACGGTGCAGGAGCGATTCCTCGAGGCTCTTGACGCGCCTGACTGGCCCGTCGATCTCGCCGGACGCGATGCGCTATTGGAAGAACAGACGTTTACGACTCGCTCGGAATTCAATTCCGCAGGGCAATTGCTCAAGCAGATCGATGCTCGGGACAACGCGCAAAGGTTCGGTTATGACATCGCTGGCAGATCTCGCGAGGTCTGGCTGCAAATGGCGGGAGAGGCAACGACGCTGCTAAGTCTGGTCAGCGATATTCGTTACAACGCACAGGATCAGGTTGAAATCGAAACCGCCGGGAACGGCGTTATCGCCCGTGCTGACTATGACGCCAGGGATGGCCGGCTGACTCGGTTGACCGCTGCCATCCACCCTCATAAGCCCTTGCTGGATTTGCATTATTGCGTCGATCCGGTGGGCAATATCGTCGAGCTGGAAGACAAGGCCCAACCCATCACGTACTTCAAGAACCAGCGCATTGCTCCGGTCTGTTCTTACCGTTACGACAGTCTCTATCAACTGATCGAAGCCAAGGGTTGGGAGGTCAGCCAGCCAAGTCACGGGCCGGCATTACCCGAGCTGATTTCGACACCGCTGGATCCGGCTCAGCGCCGCAATTATCTCCAGAAGTTCGTCTACGACAGCGGCGGCAATCTCGTTTCCCGCCAGCACAGCGCAACGGCCGGATTTGCGATGTTCACCTCCGGCAACAGCAACCGTAGCCTCGGGCAGCGCGATGATGGTTCGTTGCCAGGAGAGCCGGAAATCAGTGCGGGTTTCGATGCATGCGGAAATCAACTGAATCTGAACTGTGGCCAAAACATGGTCTGGGACGCTCGCAATCAGTTGCAGGAAGTCACCCTGGTCGCACGAGAAAACCAACCGGATGATTTCGAATGTTATCGCTACGACCGTCCCGGCCATCGCGTGCGCAAAGTGTCCATTGCCCGCGCCGCAGGTCAGTCGCTGCGAAGTGAAGTCCGTTATCTTCCGGGCCTGGAATTACGTTGTCATAACAGTGGTGAGGAACATCATGTCATCACTGTTCCCGCCGGGCGTAATTCAGTGCAGGTGCTGCATTGGCCCGATGGGGCGTACTCGAATCAACTTCGCTATGGCTTGAGCGATCATCTGGGTTCCAGCACGTTAGAGCTGAACGATGAAGGCGCAGTGCTGACACGTGAACACTACTATCCGTTCGGCGGCACAGCCTGCTGGGCAGGTAAAAACGCTTCAGTGGCGAAGTACAAAACCTATCGATATTGTGGCAAGGAGCGTGATGCGACGGGGTTTTATTACTACGGATACCGGTATTACGCACCGTGGCTGCAGCGGTGGGTAAGTTCGGATCCGGCGGGGAGTGCCGACGACCTGAATCAATATCAAATGGTGGGCAACTGCCCGCTCAATTTTTACGATTGGCAGGGCCTGATAAAAATCCCGGTGGATATTTTTATCAGCGATATCGTCAATCCCATCGCCAAAGATATCGGCACCGGATGGTTTGAGGAGCTGATCTGGGACGAAAAAAAAGCCGCTTTCGCCAGCACTGGTTTGGTGTATGGGCAAGGGATGAAGGTCTATGAGGGAGAACTTTCGGAGTGGACCCCGTCTTCATTCGGCCAAGCCATCGCCATGTTCCGCGATCAAGATAAGAAGCTTCGTCTGTTCGCCAACATGCACTTTCAACATATGGGCATACAGCCTGGTATGGGCTTGCCGGAATTCGCCGGCCTGATGAAAAGTGAGGACGCGCAAGGCAACAGATTTCTCATTAACAATCATTCCGGTCATTACAAGCCAGAGCCTTCGATCGCGGTCGAGGCGATGATTCGCGAGATTGCGCCGCAGCAACAATCAGTCAGGTATGTGCCGGTACCTGAAAGCACATCGTTTGATTCAGCAATCCGAATGGAATCGATTAGCTCCCCGGAACATTACGGGCAATTGGTGAAGCAATACAAAAGTGACTTCAATGGCCTGATTGAGCACTTGAAAGAACATGGAGCATGGGAAGCCGCTAAAGAGCGTTGGGAAAGTAGCGAAGGAATCAATGTGATTTTTAAAATGGACGCATCAGGAATGACTGCGCAACAGATCTACGCCAAAGAGTCCGAGGCGAGGTATGCGAGGGTCGTGGCACCGCCGCCTAAGCGGACGCTAGCTACGAGACAGCCGGCTTCGCCGCCCAAGGGACAAGGCAATAAACCGTCGTTTTTTCGATCCTTGTTCAGTCGCCACTCACGAACGTGATTCTTTCACTCCACCTGTTACTTCTTACAGTATCGACCCGATGAAAAAACCTTCAGGCTACCCCCAAGCCTGGAGTACGTTCACAGCCATGAAGGCGACTCAGCACTCACCTCATCCCACCCTGTCCGTCGTCGACCCGCGAGCACTGGCGATTCGCAACGTCGCCTACTGCCAGCACCCGGACAAACCCGGCGTCGAACCGCGCATCACCCGGCAGATCTTCGATGAGGTGGGGCGCGAAGTGGCGGCGTGGGATCCCCGGTTGTGGGGAGTCGGGCCGAAACCGAATCTGAGCACCGTTTACGCCTTGAGCGGTCAGGTGTTGCTGACGGACAGCGTGGATGCCGGTTGGCAGTTGAGCATGTGCAATCAAGCAGGTTCCCAAAGTTCTTTTTGGGATGAGCGGGGTAGCCAATGTCATCGTGAGTTTGATGATTTGCAGCGTCCGGTTGCACTGACGGAGCAGGCCTTTGGTAAGCAACTTCAAGTGGTTGAGCGCTGGACTTATGCCGACGCCACGGAGAGTTTTGCCCAGCACAATCAGTGTGGGCAACTGATCCGGCATGACGACCCGGGCGGTGGCCAGTTCCTAGGCGATTATGGTTGGTCGGGTGCAGTGCTGGAGGAGTCTCGACGTTTTCTCATTGAGCTGGATGCGCCGGACTGGCCGCTTCTACTGGACGCCCGAGACGAACTTCTCGAAGAAAAAGCCTACGTCACCCGATACGCTTTCTATCCAACGGGCGAGGTGCAGCGTCAGATCGATGCAGCGGGTAATGCACAAATTTTCCATTTCAACGTGGCGGGAAAATCCTCTGCGACATGGCTTTTGCAATCCGGTGAAGGTCAGCATCCACGGTGTCTTGTCAGCGAAATCCGTTACAACGCACAAGATCAGATCGAAAGTGAAACGGCCGGCAACGGCGTAGTCTCAAGCGTAGATTACAGCCTTGAGGATGGTCGCCTGCTGAGGCTTTTCGCAGGTGTCGTAGGGCAACAGCCTTTGCAAGATTTGAATTACGCCTACGATCCGGTGGGCAATATTGTCGAGCTCGAAGACAAGTGCCAAACCGTGAGCCACTTCAACGGCCAGCGCATCGAGCCGGTCAGCCGATATCGCTATGACAGCCTGTACCAATTGGTCGAAGCCAAAGGCTGGGAGGTCAGCAAACCGAGCCATGGCCCGGCGCTACCCGATTTGCTGCCTATGCCGCTGGATCCCGCTCAACGGCGCAATTACACGCAGACGTTTACTTATGACGCGGCAGGCAACCTGATCACACGGCATCACAGTGGCGCGCCTGGGTTTTCGATGTTCACTTCTGCGCGCAGCAATCGGAGTCTGGCGCAGCTTGACGATGGATCCCTGCCGGGAGAGGCGCAGATAGCGCTTGGATTTGATGCGGCGGGTAATCAGCTGGAATTGCAGCGTGGGCAGGCCATGGCGTGGAATGTGCGCAATGAGTTGAGTCGGGTGACGCTGGTGCGGCGTGGGGCTGAGGCGGATGACTTTGAGTGTTATGTCTACGATCAGCCGGGGCATCGGTTGCGTAAGACGCAAATCAGTCGGGCATCCGGGCAAGCCCTGACAACAGAAGTGCGTTATCTGCCGGGTCTTGAGATTCATCGCGAAGTCGGCGGCGTAGAGCGGCATGTAGTCAGTGTCGACGCCGGGCGGAACCACGCGCGATTACTGCATTGGCCCGAAGGTGCTGAAAGCGATCAATGGGGTTACAGCCTCGGCGATCATCTTGGTTCCAGCTCGATGGAGTTGGATGAGAGTGCGGGGATATTGAGCCAGGAGTATTTCTACGCTTTTGGTGGTACAGCGTGTTGGGCGGGTAAAAGTGCATTGACGGCGAAGTACAAGACGATTCGTTATTCAGGTAAAGAACGGGATGCCACGGGGCTTTACTATTATGGATATCGATATTACGCGCCGTGGTTGCAGCGTTGGATGGCAGCCGATCCCGCCGGGAGTATCGACGGACTGAATTTTTACCAAATGGTAGGTAACAGGCCGGCAGTCTTGCGAGATTTTTTAGGTTTGTCTCCAATTCTGGATGACGATGATATTTGGAGTGATCTTGAGGACGTTTTTGGAGCGGGAATTAACCAGCCTCCAGCAAAAATACAAAAATTGGGAGTTGATGCGGAGGTCATTTCAACAGGGAATGAGTTGTTCGATTCGTACTTTAATTCGGGTATACAAGATCAATCGGCCTCTTTTTTTATGGACGACCTACAACATCGCCTGGATGGAACAGGGAGGGAGGCTTTGAGGCGGATCGCTGCAGTGGGTGAAGAGTTCATTCATCATGAAACACACTCCAATGACGGAGTTACTGTCAGCTCAGTTCATGGATCAAACAGATTTGTTAATACTTATTCAAAGGAAATGTGGACTTTTTCCGAGAATTTCAAAAATGATCGTTCTTCCAATTACTTTGCTAGCGATGTTGCTCTGTCTCAATATGTAAAAGCATCTAGGTCTGGCGGCTTTTTTGGGTATTTGCCCTCTGTGCTAAAGGGAGGATTAGTTGTGAATCTTCAGACGCTTGAATCAATAAATGGGTTGGCCAACGAACCTGAGAGGATGTTGAGTGTATTTATTTCACAAACTCCGTTGGGGAAATCTATGAGTAATGTGCTCAAAGCATTTGGGATGGAGGCTACCAAAATTTCTCGTGAGGATTTTGGGGGTACGGATTTTTACATATCAGTAAGGCCGGTTGATGACCATGACTATTCCCAAAGCGGGAGTTCTTCGGACGACTCAGTGGAATTGCCTAGTCATCAAGCACAAGTTCAGAAGGCGTCTTCGGTAGTCATGGGAAAAGTGGTACGCAGACACAGTGCGTTGTGGTGATAATCGCATTCTCTATGGGAGAATTTTGCTGACTTGAATATGCAGTGCCCGGGTCAATCACCGCTTATTCAACCCCCGAGCCAACCGATCCCCACCCAACTGAATCACCGCCACCAACGCCACCAGCAACACAATCACCGTCAGCATGATCTGGCTATCAAACCGCTGATACCCGTAGCGATAAGCGATATCCCCCAACCCGCCCGCACCAATCGCCCCGGCCATCGCCGACGAGTTGATCATCGTCACCAGCGTAATCGTGAACCCGCCGACAATTCCCGGCAGCGCTTCCGGCAACAGCACATGCCAGACGATGTGCCAACGCCGGCACCCCATCGCCTGCGCGGCTTCGATCAAACCATGATCAACCTCACGCAAACTCACTTCAGCAATCCGCGCAAAGAACGGCGTCGCCGCAATCGTCAGCGGCACAACCGCCGCCCAGACTCCGTACGTAGTGCCGACGATCAACCGGGTAAACGGAATCAGCGCGACCATCAGAATCAGAAACGGGATTGAGCGGAACAGGTTCACGAAGGCGCCCAACGCACGGTTCAACAGCGGTGCTTCGTAGATGCCGCCCTTGTCGCTGGTGACCAGAATCACCGCCATGGGAATCCCCACCAGCAGCGCGATCAGCGACGACACGCCGACCATCAGAAACGTGTCGATAAACCCCTGCAACAAGCGATCAAACCACATAACCCAACACCTCCACTCGTTGCGCCCACGGTGCGGCGCGCTCGCGCAATTGCTCGGCGCTGAACGCTGAGCCGCTGACGGCCAATAACAGTTGCCCCAGTGCATGCCCCTGAATCCGTTCGACGCCGCCCTGCAACAATTTCACCCGGCCGCCGAGCGCGGTAAACAGTGCCGCCAGATCCGGTTCGTCGCTGGCGCTGCCGGTGAACTGCAAACGCAGCACCACAGCCGCGTCGGAGGAGGGCGCTTGCGGGTGCAAACGGCTTTGTAATTCTTCCGGCAGCGCGTGTTGCAGCGGCGCGAGCAAGGTCTGGCTGACCTCGTGTTGCGGATTGCCGAACACTTCCCACACTGGGCCTTGTTCGACGACGCGGCCATGCTCAAGCACGACGACGCGGTCGCAGATTTCGCGGATGACTGCCATCTCGTGAGTGATCAGCACGATGGTCAGGCCCAGGCGTTGGTTGATCTCGCGCAGCAGACCGAGGATCGACTGGGTGGTCTCTGGATCGAGCGCCGAAGTCGCCTCGTCGCAGAGCAGAATATCCGGGTCATGCACCAGCGCGCGGGCGATGCCGACGCGCTGTTTCTGGCCACCGGAAAGCTGCGCCGGATAGGCTTTGTGCTTTTCTTGCAGACCGACCAGTTCAAGCAGTTCGCGCACCTTTTTCTCGCGTCGCTCTTTCGGTACGCCAGCGACTTTCAGCGGCAGTTCGACGTTCTGCCAAACGGTCTTGGCCGACATCAGATTGAAGTGCTGGAAGATCATGCCGATGCGTCGGCGCAGCGCCACGAGGCGGTCTTCATCGAACTCGCCGATGTCGACCTGATCGATCAACACACGCCCCGACGTTGGTTGCTCAAGACGATTTATCGTACGAATCAGCGACGACTTGCCGGCGCCGCTGCGACCGATGATGCCGAACACTTCACCGCGCTGAATCGCCAGATCAATGCCTTGCAACGCGGCGACCGGGCCTTGTCGACCGTTGTAGGTTTTGCCCAGCCCGATGAAGCGCACATGAGCGCGATTCAATTCCGGATGCAGTTCGGTTTTTTCAGCATTGTGTGGCTCTGGAATTTCCAGTCGCCGTTGGATCGCGGCCGTCATGCTCAGCTTTCCCAACCGGCTTGATACAGCTTGCCGTGGGCCTTATCCAGCGCAGCGCGAACGGCCGGCGAATGCTGGTAGATGTCGACGAATTTGATCAGGCGCGGATCGGTTTTGCTCTTCGGCTGGATGACGAACTGGATCACGTATTCCTTGTGGTCGAGGCCGTCGAACAGCAACGCCGAACCGGCATCGAAAGTCTTCGCTAAACGAATGTAGGCCGGGTAGCCCTGCACCAGATCGGCGTCGTCATAAGCGCGCACCAGTTGCACCGCTTCGACTTGCAGGATTTTGATTTTCTTCGGGTTGGCGACGATGTCGTCTTCGGTGGCCTTGTAGCCGACGCCGGGTTTCAGGGTGATCAAACCGGCCTTGGCCAGCAGCTGCAAACCGCGACCGCTGTTGATCGGATCGTTGGCGATGGCGACGCTGGCGCCTTCTGGCAGCTCATCGAAGCTTTTGTATTTTTTCGAGTAGAGACCGACGTTGTTGATGATCCCTGGAGCGAACGGCACCAGGTCAAAACCGGCGGCGGCCTTGGCGTTTTCAAGGAAAGGGATGTGCTGGAAGTAGTTCACGTCGATGTCGCCGGCGGCGAGGCTGACGTTGGGTGCGATCCAGTCGGTGAACTCGACCAGCTCGACTTTGAGGCCTTGTCTGGAGGCTTCTTCAACGGCGGCTTCCAGCGGGATGGCGAAGGCGGCGGTGGTGCCGACTTTCAGCGGGGCGTCGGCGGCGAAGATCGCCGAACTGAACAGGCCGAGGGCCAGGGCCAGTGCTTTGACTGGGTGGGACAGGAGTTTCTGGGTCATGATGGGTTTTCCAGTCAGTGCATAAAATTTGTGGTGTTTCTTATGGCCTCATCGCGAGCAGGCTCACTCCTACATTTGGAATGCGTTCCCCTGTAGGAGTGAGCCTGCTCGCGATGCTTTTAGCGGCGAAACGCGGATCCTGTGTGTTGCTCAGGTAGCTGCGCCTCCCCGTGAAACAGCTTCTCGCGCAAGCTGCCGCTGTCGTACGCGGTCTTGTACGACCCACGCCGCTGCAACTCCGGAATCACCAGCTCAATAAAATCGACATAGCTTTCCGGGGTAACAATCCGGGTCAGGTTGAAACCATCGAGACCGGTTTCGGCGATCCACGATTCCAGCTCATCCGCGACTTGCTCAGGCGAACCGACCACGGTGATGTAGCGGCCACCGAGGGCGTGCTGGTCGAGCAATTTGCGTCGCGTCCAGTCGTTGTTCTGCAGGTTTTTCGTCGCCGATTGAATGGCGTTGCTCTTCACGTACTGGATCGGTTCGTCGATTTCGTACTGAGAAAAGTCGATGCCGGTCGATGCAGAAAAATGCGCCACGCCGGCCTCGGCACTGGCGTAACTCAGGTACTCGGCATGCTTGGCCCACGCCGCTTCTTCGGTCGCGCCGACGATCACGTTGAGGCCCATGAACACCTTGATGTCCTCAGGATTGCGCCCAGCCTCGACGGCACTGGCGCGCACCTTGTCGACCTGAACCTTGGTCGACGGTTTGTTCTGACCGCTGATGAACACGCACTCGGCGTGACGCCCGGCAAAGAGCAAACCGCGATCGGAACTGCCGGCCTGAAACAACACCGGCGTGCGCTGCGGTGACGGCTCGCAGAGGTGATAACCCTCGACCTGATAGAACTCGCCCTTGTGCTCGACCTTGTGCACTTTCTCCGGCTGCGCGTAAATCCGCTGCTCGCGATCATTGAGCACCGCGCCGTTTTCCCAGCTGCCTTCCCAGAGTTTGTAGAGCACTTCCAGATACTCGTCGGCCTGATCATAACGACGGTCATGCTCGACTTGTTCGCTGAGGCCCATGGCTTTGGCGGCGCTGTCGAGGTAGCCGGTGACGATGTTCCAGCCGACACGGCCGCGACTCAAATGATCAAGCGTCGACATGCGTCGGGCGAACAGATAGGGCGGCTCGTAGGTGAGGTTCGCGGTGAGACCGAAGCCGAGGTTTTTGGTCACGGCGGCCATCGCTGAAACCAGCAACAGCGGGTCGTTGACTGGTAACTGGATCGACTCTTTCAGCGGCACATCGACCGAGTTCTGATAGACGTCGTACACGCCGACGATGTCGGCGATGAAGAGTCCGTCGAACAACCCGCGCTCCAGAAGTTGCGCCAGTTCAGTCCAATATTCGATGGTGTTGTACCGCGTTGAGGTGTCGCGCGGGTGCGTCCACAAGCCGTGGTTGATGTGGCCGATGCAGTTCATGTTGAACGCGTTGAGCAAGATCTTCTTTTTCGCCGCGCTCATCAGATCGTCCCTCGCAGTGGAGGGTTTTCATCGTTGAGGTAATAGTTGCCGACGGCGTGATATTTCCAGCGCACCGGGTCGTGCAAGGTGTGCACGCGGGCGTTGCGCCAGTGACGGTCGAGGCCGTGCTCGATCAGCGTGGCTTGGCTGCCGGCCAGTTCGAATAATGTGCTGCCGGCGGCCAGCGAAATTTCAGTGCTGATCGCGCGGGCTTCGGCGACAGCAATCGATGCCGCAGCGACGGTTTCGGCATTGCTCTCGGCTTGTGCGGCGTCGAGAAATTCGCCGGCGCGTTCGAGCAAGGCTTCGGTGGCGTGCAGACGAATGCTCAAGTGGCCGAAGCTTTTCAGGGTCAGCGGATCTTCGGTGGCTTTGTCGTTGCCGGAATCGATCCATGGCCGGGTTTTGCTGCGCACAAAGTGCAGCGCGTCTTCGTACGCGGCGCGGGCGATGCCGGTGTCGATGGCGGCGTGAAGGATCTGTGCCAACGGGCCAACAGTGGTCGGGCGTTCGAAGGCACTTTGAAACGGCAGCACGTCTTCAGCTGCGACGTAGACGTCCTCAAACACCACCGAACCGCTGCCGGTGGTGCGCTGGCCGAAACCGCTCCAGTCGTCGATCACGCTTAGCCCTTGGCTGTCACGCGGGACGAACGCCAGTTGCTGCACACCGTTTTCATCGACGACCGAGGTCGGGATGCGCTGCGCGTAAATCGCGCCGGTCGCATAGAACTTGCGGCCGTTGATGCGATAACCGTCGCCGTCGCGTTTGAGGCTGGTGACGCGGTCGTGAGCGGTTTTGGTGCCCAGTTCCGCCAGTGCATTACCGAAGCGCTGGCCGGCGAGTACTTCGGCGTACAGCCGTTGTTTTTGCGCGTGGCTGCCGTTTACCCGCAGCACTTCCAGTGCATAAAAATGGTTCTGTGGAATCTGCCCGAGCGAGCCGTCGGCCTGAGCGATCAGGGCGATGACTTTGGCCAGGGTGACGTTGGACACGCCAGCGCCGCCGTATTCCTTCGGCACGCTGATGCCCCATAGACCGGAGCGTGAAAACACGTCGAGTTCCGGCAGTGGCAAGCGACGTTCGCGGTCGCGCACGGCGCTGTCGCGTTTGAAGTCTTCGGCCAGGTCGCTGGCGACGATCAGGGCTTGTTCATCGCTGGTGATGACCGCGACGTGATGGGAAAAAGTCATAGGTTTCTCCATTGCAATTGAGAAAGTGTGCGGTCGTCAGATCCAGGAATGGCGAGCAGGCAAAGTACCGTTGAGGCGATAGGCGCCGACCGCGTGATATTTCCAGCGCACCGGGTCGTGCAGCGTGTGCACGCGGGCGTTGCGCCAGTGGCGGTCGAGATTGAATTCGGCGAGGGTCGCGCGGCTGCCCGCGAGTTCGAACAGCTTTTCGCTGGCTTGCAGGGAGATCTCGGTGGTCAGCACTTTTGCTTCGGCCACGGCAATCGAGGCGCGCGCGGCGGATTCGGCGGTGAGCGGCGCGGCGTGCACCTGATCGAGCACTTTGCCGGCCTTGCGCAACAGCGCTTCGGCGGCGTGCAGTTCGATTTTCAGTTTGCCGATGTCGGCGATCACGTAGAGGTCATCACTGGCCCGCTCGACCTTGGCATCGATCCATGGCCGTGCACGGGTTTTGACGAAATCGATAGCGTCGTCGATAGCACCACGAGCGATACCGGCGTCGATCGCCGCTTGAATCAACTGCGACACCGCGCCTTGGGTGTTGGGGATTTCGTTGATCTTCCAGTTGTCGACGACCAGGCTCGATTCGACGCGAACGTTGTTCAGCAAAATCGTGCCGCTGGCGGTGGTGCGCTGACCGAAGCCCGACCAGTCATCGACGATGCGCAAACCCGGGGTGCCACGACGGACGAAGGCCAGCACTTGCTTGCCGTCATCGTTGAGCGCTTTGACTGCGACCCAGTGAGCGAACAGTGCGCCGGTGGAGTAAAACTTCTGGCCATTGATCACGTAATCGTCGCCGTCGGCGGTGATTCGCGCTTTCAATTCCAGGGTGTTTTTGGTGCCGCGTTCCGGGCCGGCATTGCCGATGCGCCAGCCTTCCAGAACGCTCTGGAACAGCTGTTTTTTCTGCGCTTCGGTGGCGCTGCCGAGCACCAGATTGATGATGCCGAACTGGTTCTGCGGAATCTGTCCCAACGCCGGGTCGGCGGCGGAAATGATCGCGAACACCTCGGCCAGGGTGACGAATGAAACCTGCGGGCCACCGTATTCGCGCGGGATGGCGATGCTGCCTAAACCGCTGCGGGTGAACTGCTCGATTTCCGACCACGGCAGCTTGCGCTGACGGTCGCGTTTGGCGGCCTGCAGGCGGGCAACTTGCGCCAGCTCATGGGCGGCCTTGATGGCTTGTGCGTCGTTGCGCAAAACCTGCGCGGGCAACAACAACGGGGCGATGTCCAGATCCGACTGGACGTTTGCGTCTGCCAGACTGGACATCAGTGCCGCTCCTTGGCTGCACGCAATGCCCTGGCGATCTGCACTGGGGTGATTGTGTTCCGGACCATACTACCTACCTCACATCTTATGAAAAACGCCGCATAAGTGCGGCGAACGAAAGAATGTCCGGTGGTCCGGTGCATATACCCTAAGCGTGTATAAATATTAAATAAACTAACTTTTAGGAATATGCATAGAAGGGGTGATGGTCGGGTTGGTTAACAATATTTGTAAGCGCCAACGCGATCCCTGTGGCGAGGGGATTTATCCCCGTTGGGCTGCGAAGCGGCCCCAAAATCAGACAACGCGGTGCATCAGACACACCGCGAGTTATGGGTTTACGACTGCTTCGCAGCCGAGCGGGGATAAATCCCCTCGCCACAGGGGAGTGAAGTCAATATTTGCGGGATTCTGCGGCCTTGAGCTCCGGCCTCAGCGGCACTTTCAGATAAGGATTCGCGCATCCAATCTTCAATGTCCGTGGCGGTGCCCAGCGCGAGTTGTTGCCCACCCGATCAATCACGCAGTACGTCACGTCCAGGCGCAAATCCTCGCCCGCTTCGACAATCACCGCCGGCGGCACCCACACCTGAATCGCCCGCCCAACATCGGCCGCCGTGACTGCCGGCAGATCCATGCGCACATCGCCCCAGCGCAAGGTGATTTCGTCGTCCTCGGCCATGTTCACGTAAGGCTCGATGGTCAGCGGCACACCGCGTTTGATCTGGTTCGGATTCACGCCCTGACGGCGAATAGTGTCGGGCAGAGTGACGGGTGCCAATTGCTGGTTTTCGTCCCCAGACAGCGCTGGGGGCTGGCCGCCCGGGCAATCGAGTTTGACCTGCACCCGCGTCGCCGCCGACAGCGCCGGGCCTTGGCCAACCTGCATGAGCCGGTAATGAATGCTCGCCGTACCGTCGACGATAAAACTCTCCGGCACACGCAGACTGACGGCCTCGCCCACCTCGTCGCGGGTGAGTACACGGGAGGCGACGTAGCAGCGATTCCAGAACAGTTCGATCAGATCGCCGGCGTCCATGCCGGGGTAGGGCGCCACCTCGATCAGCAGGTGTGCAGCCGCAGACAGGTTGATGCCGGTTTTTTGCGCGGACGCCAGGATCGGCGCCGCCAGTTCGGGGGTGTTCGAAGTGCGAGTCATCGGTTTCTCTCCTTGAAGCCTTGCAGCGAAGTCCGTTTCTGAAAAACAAAAGGCGTGAATTGCCAGGCAATACAACAGCGAACTTCTGTTGCGTCAGAATGCTGGTTGATTGAACTAATAAACGTCGGTTGGCGACTAGATAAGAGCGTGCGGGAAGTGGAGTCAATAGAGGCGTTAAGCTAATCCGTGAATTACGAATTAATCAGAACCTTCCTACGCTTGCGAGGCATTCTGCCTAGGAGGATTGGCGAATGAGACCACGATTATCCGGGCGTTTTGCCGGTTTCGAGGGCGAGACTGTTTGAACCCAATCATGGTTTGAGCAGGGTTTTCTATTGATATGTGTCTGTTGCAGAACATATAAGTGCACTGCATTTAGGGTGTTTGTTATTGCAGGAGGTTTATTCAGCGGGATAGCGTAACTTCCATCCATGGAAGTTATCGTTTAATGCATTGAACAGATTCAGGCGTGATTCAGAAACTTGCTGAGAAACTGTTTGGTGCGCTCTTCTTTCGGGTTGGCAAACAACGCTTTGGCTTCGCCTTGTTCGACGATCACGCCTTTGTCGAAAAACACCACACGGTTGGCCACGTCGCGGGCAAAACCCATTTCGTGGGTAACGATGACCATGGTGCGTTTCTCTTCGGCGAGACCACGGATGGTCGCCAGCACTTCGCCCACCAGTTCCGGGTCGAGAGCCGAAGTCGGCTCGTCGAACAGGATCACTTCCGGCTCCATCGCCAGCGCCCGGGCAATCGCCACTCGCTGTTGCTGACCGCCAGACAGACGACGCGGATAAGCGTCCTCCTTGCCCGCCAGACCGACCTTGGCCATGAGCTTTCTGCCCAAGGCGATGGCGGCCTCGCGAGGCATTTTCTTGACCACGACCGGGCCTTCGATGACGTTTTCCAGCGCGGTGCGGTGCGGGAACAGATTGAAGTTCTGAAAGACGAAACCCACGTGCTGGCGCAAATTGCGCACCAGACCCTGCTGCTGGTTCAACGGGCGGCTGGTATCGATTTCGATATCGCCGACCTTGATCCGGCCGCTGGTGGGCTGTTCAAGGAAATTCAGGCAGCGCAGGAACGTCGTTTTCCCCGAACCGCTGGGGCCGATGATCGCGACGACTTCGCCTTCCTTGACCTCGAGGTCGATGCCGTTGAGCACGACCTGACCCTTGAATTGCTTGGTCAGTTTTTCCACGACAATCATCGTCAGGACTCCTGGTCGTGCCGATTGACCCGCTCTTCCAACTTGTTCTGGAAGTGCGAAAGCACCGTGGCCAGAATCCAGTAGATCAGCGCGGCGGCAAGATACATGGTGAAGACTTCGAAAGTCCGGGCGGTAATCAATTGCGCCTGACGGAACAGCTCCGGCACCTGAATGGTGGCGGCCAGTGCCGTGTCCTTGACCAGCGAAATGAAGCTGTTGCCCAGCGGCGGCAGCGCCGTGCGCATTGCTTGCGGCAGGATGGCCCGACGCAAGGTTTGCGCGCGGGTCATGCCGATGCTCGCGGCAGCTTCCCACTGACCACGTTCGATCGAACCGATCGCGGCGCGCAGAATTTCACAGGCGTACGCGGCCATGTTCAGCGAGAAGCCGATCAGCGCTGCTGGTAACGGATCCAGTTCGATTCCCAATTGCGGGAAGCCGTAATAGATCACGAACAACTGCACCAACAGCGGCGTCCCGCGAAAGAACGACACATACACGCGCGCCAGCCAGCTCACTGATTTGAAGCGCGACAGGCGCATCAACGCCAGGCCGAAGCCCAGCAGCAAGCCGAAGAACATCCCGCCGAGGCTGAGGACTACCGTGTAGTACGCGCCCTTGAGCAGAAAGGGCGCGGAGTCCAGCAACAGCGCCGATGTCTCGGCGAGTTGCTGGCTCAACTGCGGGAAGTGCGCTTCGAATTGAAATCCAACTTCCATTATTTAGTGACGTCTGCGTTGAAGTACTTCTCGGACAGCTTCTTCAACGTGCCGTCTGCACGCAGTTCGTCGATGGCCTTGTTCACGGCAGCCAGCAGTTCCGGCTCACCTTTGCGCAGGGCAACACCGGCTTCCTGACGGGAGAACGCTTCACCGGCGGCGACGGTTTTCGGGGCTTTCTTGGCGTATTCCAGCGCGGCCAGACGGTCGATCAGGATGGCGTCGGTGCGACCGTTGTTGAGGTCGGCAAACTTGGTCGGATCATCATCGTAAGTGCGCACGTCAGCGCCCGGCACGTTGGCGCGAACCCATTGTTCGTAGTTGGTACCCAGGCCCACACCGACTTTCTTGCCGGACAGGTCAGCGGCGGTCTTGATGTTCAGTGCGGACTCTTTGCTCTTCAGCACCAGCGCCTGAATACCGGAAACGGTGTACGGCTCGGAGAAGTCATACTTCTTTTTGCGCTCGTCGGAGATGGTCACTTGGTTGACCACAACGTCGAGACGCTTGGATTCCAGCGCGGCGAGGATGCCGTCCCATTTGGTCGGCTGGATCTTCGCTTTGACGCCGAGTTTTTGCGCGATCGCTTCCGAGAGCTCGACTTCGAAACCGGACAGTTTGCCGTCGGCATCGACGAAGCTGAACGGAGGGTAAGTGCCTTCCAGGCCGACGTTGATAACGCCTTTGTCCTTGATCTGTTGTAGCTGCTCACCGGCCATGGCTTGGCTGATCAGACCGGCGCTCAGCGCCAGACCCAGTGAACCCACCAGCAGATTGCGACGTAGTGCGGAAAAATTCATGACGAGCCCCTGTGTTTTCTTATGGAAGACGCTAAAGGAAAGTTGGCGAATTCGTGATTCGTGCGCCTGCGTTATCGTGCCCTAAAGCAGCTTATGCGTCTTGCGCGAAATTCGCCTGCGGCGAGACTATAAGATGTCTGCGTTAGACTTGAAAATACTTAATATTTAATTTGTTAGATCTTATTTGAATATTGATCGTTCCCACGCTCTGCGTGGGAACGGCTCTAGGGACGCTCCGCGTTCCGGCTTTAAAAGGGACGCGGAGCGTCCCAGGTTGCATTCCCACGCAGAGCGTGGGGAACGATCTCGTTACAGAAAATCCCTATAGGCAAACAACGCCGGCGCGCCGCCGGTGTGCAAAAAGATGATCGGCCCTTCATCAAAGCGCTGACGACCAATACCATCCAGCAACCCCGCCATCGCCTTGCCGGTATAAACCGGATCCAGCAACACCGCCTCCTGACTCGCCAGCAACTTCACCGCCGCCAACGTCCCGGCATTCGGCTCGCCATAGCGCGGGCCGAAGTATTCGTCCCACAACTCGACCTTGAAATCCGCCGGCAGTTCGACGCCGAGCAGCGCCGCCGTACGCTCAGCCAGCCCTTGCACCTTCGGCCGCTGATCTTCTTCACTGCGCGAAACCGTCACGCCGATCACCGGCAACTGTGGCAACACTTCGCTCAACGCCAAGGCCAGACCACTGTGCGTGCCGGCGCTGCCCGAGGCCAACACCACGGCGGCGAAATTCAGGCCGGTGTCTTTGATTTGCTCGGCCAGCTCCAGGCCGGCGCGCACATAACCCAGCGCACCGAGCGCATTCGAACCGCCAATCGGCACCAGATACGGCTTCTTACCGTTGCTGCGCAAACGCACCGCGAGGGCGGCGAGTTGTTCATCAGCGTTGTCGAGGTTGTCGACCAGTTCGACCTTGGCGTCGAACAGATCCAGCAGCAGTCGGTTGCCGTTGCCGGTGTAGTTGCTGTCGTCGGTGCCCAGCGGATTTTCCAGCAACGCCACACAACCGAGACCGAGCTTGGCGGCCAGCGCAGCGGTCTGCCGAACGTGGTTCGATTGCAGCGCGCCGGCGGTGATCAGCGTGTCGGCGCCTTGCGCCAAGGCATCAGCGGCGAGGTATTCGAGTTTGCGCAGTTTGTTGCCGCCCATGGCCAGCGGCGTCAGGTCATCGCGCTTGATGTACACCTCGCGACCGAGCCATGCGGACAGGCGTTCGAGTTTTTCCAGCGGCGTTGGATGGCCGAGCAGGTCGAGGCGGTTAAAGCGTTCCAGCTGATTCTTGATCATGAGTCCGTACTGGCGGAGAAAGATGAAAAGACTATAGGCACGGGTTTTTGCAGGGGCAACCGCGAATCGCTTATAGCCAAATGAACTGAGCCCAGCACTATCGGTTCTTAATTCGCCCTCGTGAGCATGCCGTAAAGTAGTCGCCGTTGACGCGGCCAGACAGTCCGGCCGCCCGTGAGGAGTCTTTACCGTGAGCGAGCGTTCCAGCCATTGGCAATTGCAGACCATCGTCAGTCAACTGCGCAGCGCGCGGGATCAGTGGCGGGCACAGAACGGCCGGGCGTCCGGCGAGCAGGGTGGTCGCGAGTTGCCGTCGCGGGCGGCGATGGCGGAGATTCTCGAAGCGCTGTGCGGCGCGTTGTTCCCGATGCGTCTGGGGCCGGTGGATCTGCGCGAAGAGAGTGAAGATTTCTACGTCGGTCACACCCTTGATGTCGCCCTGAATGCCTTGTTGGCGCAGACGCGCCTGGAGCTGCGTTACGTCGCTCGCCACAGCGCTTCGGATGACACCGAAGTCGAGGCCCGTGCGATTGAGATAATCCAGGACTTTGCCCTGGCCTTGCCGAGCTTGCGCACGCTGCTCGATACCGATGTGTTAGCCGCTTATCACGGTGATCCAGCCGCGCGTAGCGTTGATGAAGTGCTGCTGTGCTACCCGGGGATTCTGGCGGTGATTCATCATCGTCTGGCGCACCATTTGTATCGCGCGGGGCTGCCGTTGCTGGCGCGGATCAGCGCGGAAATCGCCCATTCGGCGACCGGGATTGATATCCATCCGGGCGCGCAGATCGGCCGTAGCTTCTTTATCGATCATGGCACGGGTGTGGTGATCGGCGAGACCGCGATCATTGGCGAGCGTGTGCGGATTTATCAGGCGGTGACGTTGGGCGCCAAGCGTTTCCCGGCAGATGAAGACGGCCAGTTGCAGAAGGGCCATCCGCGTCATCCGATTGTTGAAGATGATGTGGTGATTTACGCCGGGGCGACGATTCTTGGGCGGATTACCATTGGCAAGGGTTCGACCATTGGCGGCAATGTGTGGCTGACGCGCAGTGTGCCGGCGGGGTGCAATCTGACCCAGGCCAACTTGCAGCACGATGACGGCACGCAGAAGTAGGCCAAGCAGCAAATCCCATGTAGGAGCTGCCGCAGGCTGCGATCTTTTGATCTACAAAAATCACATCAAAAGATCGCAGCCTTCGGCAGCTCCTACAGGTTTGTGCATGAGTCCTGTTGTCGTTGAACGAATCCCCTCAAACCCGCGTCATACCCATCCTTGAGCTAGCGTAGGAAAACTACCGCCTAGCCGTACGATTAGTCCTTACCCCCCCATCCATGTTTAACTTGAACGTTCATTCAAGTTAAACCGGTGGTTCGCTGCCCGCTCACAACAGGAGGCTTGCCTTTGCTGAGTCCGATCATTTCAGCCACGTCTAAACCCCTCGAGGTGCACGTTTCATGAGTGCATCGTCCACCCCCGCCAGCGGTCTGGTACGCATGAATCCGCCGGTGTTCTATTTCGCCGCGACGGTCATTCTGCTGTTTGGTCTCGTGGTCATCGCCATGCCTGAACAGGCCGGCGCCTGGTTGCTGGAAGCGCAAAACTGGGCGGCCAACACGGTCGGCTGGTACTACATGCTCGCGATGACCCTGTATCTGGTCTTCGTGGTGGTCACCGCCTTATCCGGCTACGGCAAGATAAAACTCGGTGCCGACCACGACGAGCCCGAATTCAGTTACCTGTCCTGGGCCGGTATGCTGTTCGCCGCCGGGATCAGCATCACGCTGTTTTTCTTCTGCGTCTCTGAGCCGCTGACCCACATGCTCCAGCCGCCGCAAGGCGAGGCGGGCACCGCGGATGCGGCGCGTCAGGCGATGCAGATTCTGTTTCTGCACTGGGGCCTGCATGGCTGGGGCGTGTTCGCCTTCGTCGGCATGGCGCTGGCCTACTTCGCTTACCGCCACAACCTGCCGCTGGCGCTGCGCTCGGCGCTGTATCCGCTGATCGGCAAACGCATCAACGGCCCGATCGGTTACGCGGTCGATGGCTTCGGCATCATCGCCACGGTGTTCGGTCTCGGTGCCGACATGGGCTTCGGCGTGCTGCACCTCAACTCCGGTCTCGACTACCTGTTCGGTATCGCGCACACCCAGTGGATTCAGGTCGGCCTGATCACGCTGATGATGGGCGCGGCGATCATTGTTGCGGTCTCCGGCGTCGATAAAGGCGTGCGGGTGATGTCCGACATCAACATGCTGCTGGCCTGTGCACTGCTGCTGTTTGTGTTGTTCGCCGGGCCTACCCAGCATCTGCTCAACACCTTGATCCAGAACATCGGCGACTACCTCGGCGCCTTGCCGATGAAGAGTTTCGACCTCTACGCCTACGACAAACCGAGCGACTGGCTCGGCGGTTGGACAGTGTTTTACTGGGCCTGGTGGATCGCATGGTCGCCGTTCGTGGGTCTGTTCATCGCACGGATTTCCCGTGGCCGCACCATCCGCGAATTCGTTTTCGGCGTGCTGTTGATTCCGCTCGGTTTCACCCTCGCGTGGATGTCGATCTTCGGCAACAGCGCCATCGATCAGGTGCTCAACCACGGCATGAGTGCGCTGGGCATGTCGGCCCTCGACAACCCGTCGATGAGTATTTACCTGCTGCTGGAAACCTATCCATGGAGCAAAACCGTCATCGCCGTGACGGTGTTTATCAGCTTCGTGTTCTTCGTCACCTCTGCCGATTCCGGCACCGTGGTGCTCTCGACTTTGTCGGCCAAGGGCGGTAGCCCGGACGAAGACGGGCCGAAATGGCTGCGGGTGTTCTGGGGCGCGATGACTGCACTGATCACCAGTGCGCTGCTGTTCTCCGGCAGCATCGATGCGCTGAAGTCAGCGGTGGTGCTGACCTCGTTGCCGTTCTCGCTGATTCTTTTGTTGATGATGTGGGGCCTGCACAAGGCGTTCTATCTCGAGTCGCAGAAGCAGATCGCGCAGTTGCATTCGCTGGCACCGGTCTCCGGTTCGCGGCGTGGCACGGGCGGCTGGCGACAGCGTCTGAGTCAGGCTGTGCACTTCCCGTCACGCGACGAGGTGTACCGTTTCATGGACACCACGGTGCGTCCGGCGATTGAAGAAGTGACGGCGGTGTTCGTCGAGAAAGGCTTGAACGTGGTCACCCAGCCGGATCCGGCAAATGACAGCGTCAGCCTCGAAATCGGCCATGGCGATGCGCATCCATTCATCTATCAGGTGCAGATGCGCGGCTACTTCACGCCGTCCTTCGCGCGTGGCGGGATGGGCTCGAAGCAGCTCAACAATCGCCGCTACTACCGCGCCGAAGTGCATTTGAGCGAGGGCAGTCAGGACTACGATCTGGTCGGCTATACCAAAGAACAGATCATCAACGACATCCTCGATCAGTACGAACGGCATATGCAGTTTTTGCATTTGGTTCGGTAGAGATGAATCGATAGCCCCTTCTCCAGGAGGGGGGCTATCGAATGGAAACGGGTATTCCGGGATTCAGTATTTTTAGTTTGTCGACTGCGTTTTGCAGATACTGCGGTAGTACGCCTTCAAGCCGACCATTTTCCTTGCGACGCAATACCGGTTCTCTTGGAAGTACAAATATCTCTGCAACAGAAACGGACTGTGAAACGGGGAGGCCTGCATGGAGTGATACGTCTTTTCGGCCCGTAATCACAACTTCGTTGTGTGGAAAAAAATCAGGGTTGTTGGTTGAGTTTTTTTGTTGAAGTTCTCTAAGTTCTGAAACGCTGAGTACTACCTGATGATCGCGTTTTGGCCAATTTGCCTGCGGACGGAACACGTGTTTCGCGAGGGCTCCCGCGTTTTCGGTCTTGTTACCGCTGACAGGGTTGCGCTGAGTGCCGATATGATTTGGAAAACTCATATCTGCTCCGGACATCGTGATTATGTTGGAGGGCGTGAATTTAAGTTTGAAGGCAATTTCCCTATAGGTGATTGCCTCGGAAACGGTATAGGTTTCTGGTGTCTGTAGCGAATCAAGTGTCCCTGGCTGTGGAGATGCTGGCGCCTCAACTATTTGAGTGTTCCGATCATCCAGATTGATCAGTGATGTGCTGATGGCGTCCCAGCGAGATAAAACATCATCAGCTTTGTATTTCAGCAGTTCACTGTCGCGACCGTGCATGCTGTCTACAACGCTGTGTACGAGCATCAAATTTTCTGGAAGATTTCCCCACGAGTTCAACCTTTCAGCTTTTCTATCGATTGCCTGACCGACCAAACCATTGCTGTCTGTCCTGTTCACAGGATTGTTGTTGACCATTAAATATTGGTTGGTACCGTCAAGAGACCCCGCCGGATCCGGACTTATCCACCGCTGCAACCACGGCGCGTAATATCTAAACCCATAAAAATACAATCCCGTTGCATCCCGCTCTTTGCCTGAGTATCGAAGGGTCTTGTACTTGACTTCAACAGCGCTCGCCCCCGCCCACCAAGCCGTCCCTCCGTAGGGGTAATAACCTTCCTGGCTCAAGAGTTGCGCCTGATCATCCAGCTCCAGCGATACCGAGGCAAGATGATCCTTCACGCAGTAACGCAGTTGATCATTGGCGATCTCTGCAGGACGTCCCGCCACCCAGTGCAACGCTCGCACCTGACATGCCCCTGCCTCAATGTTGATCACATGCCTATCTTCACCCGTGGCTGCGTTGCGGTGAATTTCCAGTCTTGGCAGGTAGCGGGTTTCACTGCGCAAGCTGCGAGTACCGGTCTGCAGCATGCGCACCTTGCGGGCTCGGCTGCCGGGGTTGTCGTATATGTAGCGCTCGCTATCGTCAGCCCCGTCCTCGCGTTTGACCATCGTAATCAGGCTCAATTGATTGCGCGCATCCCAACTCATCCGCTGTCCGCGTTGCAGTTCCAGTTGATTGCCATTGGCATCGAAAGCGTCAGCCTGATCTTCTTTTCGCGACACGCTGCGATTACTGTCGAGGGCCGTAAACATCGTGAATGTTTCAACGCCGCTGTGATGCCTGGCAATCAGGTTGCCGGCGATGTCGTACTCGAAGCTCTGGGTGTACGGCAGCAATTGGTTTGGATCGACCGCGGGCGATCGCCATACCGGCAATGACGGGCCGTGATCCGGTTGGCTGACTTCCCGGCCTGTGGCTTCGACCAGTTGGTAGAGGCTGTCATATCGATAGCGATTGATCGGCTCGCTTCGTCGGTTTTTGAAGTAGCCCGTGAGCCTGGATTTGTCGTCGATGCTGAGGATATTGCCCACAGGGTCGTAGACAAAGTTGAGGTCTTGCAGGGTTTTTCCGGCGGGATCGCGGACACATAATCGAATCGGGCGGCCGTCTTCGAGCGAATATTCGTGGCTGGTTTTTGCGCCGTTGCCGGCGGTTTCATGCGTGACCTGACCCGAGGCGTTGTAGCCAATGTCGCTGACCAGCAGGACGGATTTATTTTCGACGGATGCGAGTTTCAGCCGTGCTTCTTTTTGCTCGCCGGCCCGGGTGTAGGCGAACAGCTTCCGGTTACCCATCGCGTCGGTTTGATCGATCACATCTCCTACGGCGTTGTAACTGTGACAGGTAGTGAAGGCCTCACTTTCCAGTTGCACCTCCCGTGCCGCCATTTCCATCGGCCAATCCGGCGTAGTCAGATCGATCAGAAACCGGGTTTGCTCAATCAGCGACTGGCCCGTCACCGTGAAGGCGCAGTGTTGCAAGGTTCCTGCCGGATGGTCATGGCGCACAAGTCGCCCGCGCAGGTTATCGCTTGCGCAGGCATCGCCATACGTTAGTCGTTCCACCACTTGCGGCGGCTGAGCGGCCAGATATTGGGTCACGGCGACCGGGCGTTGAAGTGGGTCCAACTCAGCGTGACTCTGGCTTCCGCGACTGTCCCAATGTGACAGCGGATAACCCGAGGCATTGAACAAACTCAAGGCCCAGCCACTGTCGACGCTTTCACCTAATAATGTCTTCGCGGACAAGGAAAAGAATGTAGCGATATTGGGTTTGGCCGCAGAACCCCAGAGTCGGGGATCCCATTGGGCGATTATCCGCCGTGCCGGATCGGAGACTTGCCGATCGATTCGCGATTCGATGGCTTGCTCGGCGCGCTGACGATAATAGTCGACGACCCGCACGGCCATGCCTCGCGAATCGATGACGGACAGATTGGGCGTCGCGGTGTCGTGGGAGGTGGCGGCGAACATTACGATCCCTCGTACGTGTTACGCACAGAGTGAGGGCGTTTGAATATTTTGAATACTGTAAGAAGTAACAGGTGGGTGGAAGCGCTTATTGCGGCTCGGAAAACACCATGAACAACACCATCGCCGCCATCGGCACGCCAAATACCGCACTGCCAATCGCTATTTCCGAACCCAGCGGTTGCTTCGCATGCACTACACCCACCGCGCCATTTATCACCGCCAACGCTAGCCACAGAGCGGCGAAGCTGTAGGCCATGGTCTGCCGGCTGAAGCCGATGCGCTCGCCGATGTAGAGCATCAGGGCGAGCAGAACCAGGCCGAAGAAAATGATGATGGCGGTGTGCATGGCGGGTTCTGCCTGGTGGATGTGTATTGCCTGAAAGACCGCTATCGCGAGCAGGCTCACTCCTACAGTGGAGCGTGGTTGGACATGAATTTTATGTACAACGCAGCTCCTGTAGGAGTGAGCCTGCTCGCGATAGGGTCACCTCGGTGTCCTTTAGAGCATAGACAATCCGGCCCACACCACTAAAACACCGGTCCTCTCCATCGGGACACATTTCGCGACTCATCCAGATGTGCACGGCTCACGAGGTGTGGTGTTCGCTGGCTCGCGCCTGCCGTTGAACTGGCCCTTAACCGAGCGTCCGTTCCGTGAGCTAATATTTATCTTGATGTGTATTGTGTGTATTACAGGCGCTAGCGTCCCCTAGAGTAAACAGCTCCAGCGGTCGAACAGGGCAAAGGGAATGCGCAGTCGGGAAATGATCAGGATGATCGAGGACGATGGTTGGTATCTGGTGGCGGTGAAAGGCAGTCACCACCAATACAAGCATGCGTTTAAGCAGGGACGGGTGACGATCAAGCACGCTGACTCGGAACTGCCCATAGGTACGGTCAACAGCATCCTCAAACAGACGGGCTTGAAATGAGGTGTGCTATGGGAAACGAAGGCGTTTATTGACCTGTCAGAGGAAGGACGCACTCACATGAAATTCCCGGTCGTTCTGCACAAGGATGCCGACTCAGACTATGGCGTGATCATCCCGGATGTACCGGGCTGTTTCTCTGCGGGCACTACGGTCGCTGAGGCGTTTGAGAATACTCAGGAAGCGTTGGCGCTTCACTATGAGGGGTTGGTCGCCGACGCCGCGCCGTTGCCGCAAGTGCGGGATATTGATGCTCATCTCGATAACCCGGATTACGCGGGAGGGATCTGGGGTGTGGTCGATTTTGATATCACCCCGTATTTCGGTAAGTCAGTGCGGTTTAATGCCACGCTGCCTGAACAGCTGCTTGAGCGTATTGACCAGACTGTGCGGCGAGACCAGCGCTATCGCTCCCGCTCCGGTTTCCTCGCGGCAGCCGCCTTGCGCGAACTCTCGATGTAAAGATGACCCTGTAGGAGCTGCCGCAGGCTGCGATCTTTTGACTTGTTTTTAAAGATCAAAAGATCGCAGCCTGCGGCAGCTCCTACTGAGATGTCCGTTTCAGGTGCTTTCCCGTTCGATGATTTGGCACTGCAGCAGATTCAGCCGTTGCACTTCATCGCTCGGCAATACACCAAGACTTTCCAGCACGCGTGTCGCCGCCAGCACACCGATCTCCAGCGCCGGCGGTTTGATCGTGCTCAGGCTCGGCAGCAGCATCTCGGCGAACGGGTAATCACCGAAGCCGAGAACGGCGCAGTCTTGAGGGATTTTAATGCCCGCGCGTTGCCCGGCGAGGAGGCCGCCGGCGGCGAGGTTGTCGTTGGCGAAGATGATCGCGTCGGGGCGCGGTGAGGCGTTCATCAGGGCGTCCATCGCCTGTTTGCCGGCTTCGAAGGGCGTGCGATCAGCGTCGGGGGCAAAGACCCACGGCTCCACGCCGGCCTCTCGCAAGGTCGCCGCGTAACCGTCGCGGCGTTCCAGGGCGCTGAAGTCACCCGCAGCGCTGTTCTGCACGAACGCAATGCGTCGATAACCTTTTTCCAGCAGATAATTCGCCGCCGTCACGCCTACGTCGAAATGCGAAAACCCGATCTGCATCGGCTCCCGCTCCGGTTGGTAATCCCAGGTTTCGATCACCGGAATATCCGCCTCGGCGATCATTTTTTCCGTACCCGCGCTGTGAAAATGGCTGGTCAGCACCAGTGCTGCCGGCGACCAGCCGAGAAACGCGCGCACCGCGTTTTCTTCCTGCTCGGTGCTGAAGTAACTCGACGCCAGCAACAGCTGATAACCGTGACGGCTGAGCGTATCGCTGAAGCCCTGAATGGTGTTGGCGAAGATCGGCCCGGAAATGTTCGGAATGACCATGCCGACAATTTTCCCCCGCGCCGAGGCCAGTCCGCCGGCTACCAGATTCGGCACGTAACCCAAATCAGCCACCACTGCCGCGATCCGCTCGCGGCGTTCAGGCGACACCTGTTCGGGCTGATTGAAGTAGCGCGACACGGTGATCGCCGAAACCCCGGCCTCGCGCGCCACCGCATTCAGGGTCACACGTCCGGCGCCACGGCGTTTGCGCGGCTTTTCTTCGCTCATGGTCCGATCCTTGTTAAAAACCAAATCGCATATAAAACTAATTTTTCAGTATTGGACGGTCTATGTGATGATGGCCAATATTGGCGATGTTAGCGCTAACAAAGCGCGTTGTCTGCTACTCGCTCGAGCGAATGCCCAAGACACCGATTCAGGCGCTGTCGTCGCAGAACGGCAGCGGATCAGGGCCAATTTCGAGCGGGCAGAACATGCACAACATTCCTGGGGCGACACACAAACTGGCGCAGTCGATTCGCGCCGCTGGCTGGTTACTGACGGGGTTGGCGGCGTTGCCGTTGCCCAATGCATTCGCTGCTGACAGCAGCGATCAGGAGCCGACGCTGAAGTCGGTCACCGTCACCGCGACCCGCCGCGAAGAGTCGCTGCAAAAGGTGCCGGTCGCGGTTTCGGTGATCGACGGCGAGCAGCTCGAACGCGATAACCGCAACGGCGTGGCGAGCATCGTCCAGCAAGTGCCGTCGCTGAATTTTCGCACCGGCGCGTCGAACAAGGACACCTCGTTGTTTGTGCGCGGCGTCGGCACGATTTCCACCTCGCCGGGTGTTGAGCCAACCGTGGCGACGGTGATTGATGGCGTGGTGTATGCGCGTCCGGGACAGGCAACCATGGATCTGCTGGATCTTGAGCGCGTCGAGGTTTTACGTGGCCCGCAAGGCACGCTATTTGGCAAGAATGCCTCGGCCGGTGTGCTCAACATCACCAGCAAGGCACCCACCGCCGAGACCCACGGCTACATCGATCAGTCGTACTACAGCGGCAACGAAAGCCGCACCCGTTTCGGCCTCGGCGGCAGCCTGATTCCTGAGACGTTGAAGGGCTCGATCAGCACGCTGTTCGGCACCTACGATGGCAACGTCGACAACCAACATAATGGTCAGGAGGTCAACGGCTACAACCATCGCGGCGTGCGCGGCAAACTCGAATTCACCCCGAATGACGACGTCACCTTCACCCTGATCGCCGACTACATGCAGTCCCACGACGACGGCCCCAATGGCGTGGTCAGCAAGTCGCTGACCCCGGCCTTCGCCAATGCGCTGAGCCCGGCGTACGCCTCCAGCCACAACCGCGACATCAACACCGACACCCGCACTCACGTCGAGGACATCAACAAAGGTTTGTCCGGCCAGCTCGACTGGCAACTGGGCGATTACACGCTGACGTCGATCACCGCGTGGCGTGGCTGGGACAACACCCAATATCAGGACGGCGACCGTCTCGGCACGGTGACCGCAGCGTTTCCCGGCACGGCGGATAAGGGTGATCTGGCGTTCGATCAATACTCGCAAGAGCTGCGCCTGGCCTCACCGAAAGGCGAATTCCTCGAATACGTCGGCGGCCTGTTCTACATGCACGGCAAGGACGAAGAAACCTATCAGCGCACCCTGACGACCACCACGCGCACCGACCGTGGCGTCGCCGATTACAGCACCACCAGCGACAGTTACGCGGTGTTCGGCGAGAGCACGCTGAACTTCACTTCGGACTTTCGCGGCATCGCCGGCCTGCGCTACACCCACGATGATCTCGAATACGATCACCGCCGCGTGTCGACGTCGGCCACCACCGTCAGCGGTATCCAACCGGCGACCAGCAGCTCAGGTTCCGTCGATGAAGATGGCTGGTCTGGTCGCCTCGGAGTGCAGTACGACTTGAGCGACGCCGTCACCACGTACCTGACCTACTCGCGCGGCTACAAAGGCCCGGCCTACAACGTGTTCTTCAACATGCAGCCGCGCGACACCGAAGCGCTGAAACCGGAAACCTCCAACACTTGGGAGGCGGGCATCAAAGCCACTTCTTGGAACAATCGCCTGACCACCAACCTCGCGGTGTTCCACAGCGAGTACGACAACTATCAGGCGAACTTCTTCGACACCGTCGCCGGGCAAGTGGTGACGCGTCTGATCAACGCCGGCAGCGTCAGCACCGAGGGCGTCGAACTCGATTACGCCCTGCAAGCGACCCAGCAACTGAAACTGTCCGGCGCACTCGCTTACACCCGCGCACGCATCGACGAATTCGCCTGCCCGGCGGGCGCGGCGGCGTCCTGCAACGTCAACGGCAAACCGCTGCCGTTCAGCCCGGACTGGAAAAGCTACGTGCGTGCCGACTACACGATTCCGCTGGATAACGGTCTGGATATCGAACTCGGCACCGACTACAGCTGGCAGAGCGAAGTGCAGTACGACATCAGCCAGAACGTCGACACCAAACAGGGCGCCTACGGCATTTGGAACGCCAGCGTCGCACTCGCCGATTACAGCAGTGGCTGGCGCGTTGCGCTGCTCGGCAAAAACCTCACTGACAAGTCTTACTCGCCGGTGCTCGCCAGCGGTGGCAACTACATCTACCGCGCCGTGCCACGCGACGACGAACGTTACTTCGGCGTGCAACTGCGCAAGGATTTCTGAGATGAGCAGACAGTTGAAACTCAGTGCGTTTCTCATGGCCACCGGGCACCACGTCGCGGCCTGGCGTCATCCTGAAGTACCGGCGAATGCAGGTCTGGATTTCGCCCATTACAAGCGGCTGGCGCAGATTGCCGAGGCGGCGAAATTCGATGCGTTGTTTGTCGCTGACAGCGTCGCCGCGCCGACTCAGGACATCGCCAGTCGCATGGCGCGCTCTGATCACTTTGAGCCGTTGACGTTGCTCTCGGCGCTGAGTGCGGTGACCGAGCACATCGGCCTGATTGCGACGGCGACCACCAGCTACAACGAGCCGTATCACGTGGCGCGCAAATTCGCCTCGCTTGATCACTTATCAGGCGGCCGAGCGGGGTGGAATCTGGTGACCTCGGACAATGCTGCCGAGGCGCTGAATTTTGGTCGTGATGAGCATATCGGTCATGCCGAACGCTACAGCCGTGCGCGCGAATTTCATCAGGTGGTCACCGGGCTTTGGGACAGTTGGGAGGACGATGCCTTTGTGCGCGACAAGGCTAGCGGGGCGTATTACGACCCTGCGAAGTTGCATGTGCTGGATCATGTGGGTGAGCACTTTCGGGTCAAAGGGCCGCTGAATGTTGCACGCTCGCCGCAGGGGCAACCGGTGATCGTGCAGGCGGGATCCTCCGAAACCGGACGCGAGTTGGCGGCGCAAACGGCTGAGGTGGTGTTTACCGCGCAGACCTCGCTGGTCAATGCTCAAGCGTTCTACGCCGATCTCAAGGGACGCCTGCCGAAGTACGGTCGCAGCGCCGATTCGCTGAAAATCATGCCGGGGGTTTTTGTTGTGGTCGGCGACACCGAAGCCGAAGCCCAGGAAAAATGTGAAACGTTTCAGCAATTAGTCGAACCCGAGGTTGGCGTGGCTTTACTTGGGCGTATGCTGGGCAACTTCGATTTATCGAAGTACCCGCTGGACGGGCCGTTGCCGGAGTTGCCGCTGACCGAAAGCGGTCAGCAGAGCCGGCAGAAATTGCTGACGGAATTGGCGGGACGAGAGAACCTCAGCCTCGCCGAGTTGGGCCGCAAGATTGCTGGCGGGCGCGGGCATTACAGCCTGGTCGGTACGCCTGAGCAGATTGCTGATCGTTTGCAGGAATGGTTCGAACAAGGCGCGGCGGACGGCTTCAACGTGCTGGTGCCGCACCTGCCGGGCGGGCTCGAAGACTTCGCCAATGGCGTGGTGCCGGAACTGCAACGGCGTGGGTTGTTCAGAACGGAATACGAGGGCCGGACGTTGCGCCAGAACCTTGGCCTGGCCCGACCTGTAAACCGTTTCGCATGATTGGTAGGGCTTTTGTGGTGAGGGGATTTATCCCCGATGGGTGGCGGAGCCGCCCCAAGACCTGAAGCTTCGGTCAACCTGATGTTCCGAGTGCGCTGGTTTTACGACTGCTTCGCAGCCGATCGGGGATAAATCCCCTCGCCACAAAGGTGTTCGGTTTCAGATGACTAAAAGACAGACAAGAGAGGATTCGATGACTTACACCGCTGCCGAAAATCGCTATGACTCCATCCCATACCGCCGCGTCGGGCGCAGCGGTCTGGTGCTGCCTGCGCTGTCGCTGGGCCTGTGGCACAACTTCGGTGACAGCACGCCGATCGACACTCAACGCGCCTTGCTGCGCACCGCGTTCGATCTGGGCATCAACCACTTCGACCTGGCCAACAACTACGGCCCGCCGTACGGCAGCGCCGAGATCAATTTCGGTCGTCTGCTGCGTGAAGACTTCAAGCAGTATCGCGATGAACTGATCATCTCCAGCAAGGCCGGTTGGGACATGTGGCCCGGCCCTTACGGTCAGGGCGGCGGCTCTCGCAAGTACGTGCTGGCCAGCCTCGACCAGAGCCTGCAACGCCTCGGTCTCGACTATGTGGATATCTTCTATTCGCACCGCTTCGACCCGGACACCCCACTGGAAGAAACCGCCAGCGCCCTTGCCACTGCGGTGCAACAGGGTAAGGCGTTGTATATCGGGATCTCGTCGTATTCGGGCGTGAAAACCCGCGAGATGGCCGCGCTGTTGCAAGAGTGGAAAGTGCCGTTGTTGATTCATCAACCGGCGTACAACCTGCTCAATCGCTGGGTGGAAAAGGATCTGCTCGATACCACTGACGAACTCGGCACGGGCGTGATCGCTTTCACGCCGCTGGCGCAAGGTCTGCTCACCGACAAATACCTCAACGGCGTGCCGGCAGATGCGCGGGTCAATCGTCCGGGCGGTGGTTCGCTGCAGGCTTCGCACTTGTCCGAGGCCAACATTGCTCATGTGCGCGCCTTGAACGAAATCGCCAAGCGTCGTGGTCAGAGTCTGGCGCAACTGGCGTTGGCGTGGACGCTGCGCGATCCTCGGGTGACCTCGGCGTTGATCGGCGCGAGCCGGCCGGAGCAGATTATCGAGAACGTTGGGGCGTTGAAGAATCTGAGTTTTAGCGCGGAAGAGCTGGCGGAGATTGACCGGTTTGCCCAAGAGGGCGGGATCAATCTTTGGGAGAAGCCTTCGACGGCGGAGTGATGACGATTGGGTTGGATCAGCAAGATCCAACCCCCTCACCCCAGCCCTCTCCCCCAGGGGGGCGAGGGGGAAAGGGAGCCGATCTTCATGCCTTTCAACGCTTGAGTTCAACCCGATATTTCAGGTCGATGTAGGTTGTACAAACACCTCGGTCAGTCCCCTCTCCCTCCGGGAGAGGGTTAGGGTGAGGGGCTTTTGGCTGTAAAAACGGCTCAACGAAAAAACGGCACATCCCCCAACACCGTCGCCCGCTGCATCACCCGCCGCGCCGGGCGGTAATCATCTACCGCGTAATGCTGGGTCACGCGGTTGTCCCAGAACGCAATATCGTCCTGCTGCCAACGCCAGCGAATGGTGAATTCCGGTCGCGTCGCATGGGCGAACAGAAACTTCAGAATCGCCTCGCTCTCGGTTTCTGACAGCTCATTGATCTTCGACGTGAACCCTTCATTGACGAACAACGAGCGCCGCCCGCTGACCGGATGCGTGCGAATCACCGGGTGTGACAGCGGTGGATTCTTGCGTCGCGCCTCTTCCCACTGCGCCAGCGCTTCAGGCGTGTTGCCGTAACGCTCCAGCGGAAACGAACGAGTGAAATCGTGAGTCGCGGTCAGCCCTTCGAGCAAACTTTTCATCGGCGCCGACAGCGCTTCATACGCGGCAATCCCGCTGGCCCACAAGGTGTCGCCACCGAACTCCGGCAGCAACTTGGCGCTGAGCACTGCGCCCATCGCTGGCGTTGGCAGGAAGGTCACGTCGGTGTGCCAGATCGCGTTGTCGCGCACGTCGGTGACGGCGGTGTCGAGGATCAGCACTTCCGGTTGTTCCGGCACGTTCGGGTAGATCGGGTGAATGTGCAGGTCGCCAAAGTACGCAGCGAAACGCGCCTGTTGCGAAGGCTCGATTGGCTGGTTGCGGAAGAACAGCACTTGATACTTGAGCAGCGCCTGCTCGATGGCGTCGCGGTGTTCCAGGGACAGCGGCTGGCTGATGTCGACGCCGCTGATCTGTGCGCCGAGGGCCGAGCTTAACGGGGTGATGGTGAGGCTGCTCATGGTCTTTCTCTTCAATTGCGTTCATCACCCTCTGTAGGAGCTGCCGCAGGCTGCGATCTTTTGATCTTGATCTTTTTAAAAGCAAGATCAAAAGATCGCAGCCTGCGGCAGCTCCTACAGGGGGGGGATTCAAAAAGATGTTTTAGTGGGCCTGGCCGTGCCATGGCACCAGTTTGCGTTGCAGGGCGCGCAGGCCCATTTCCATGGCGAAGGCGATCAGGGCGATGACCAGAATCCCCAGCACCACAACGTCGGTGACCAGAAATTGCGCGGCCGATTGCACCATAAAGCCTAAACCGCTGGTGGCAGCGATCAGTTCGGCGGCGACCAGCGTCGACCAGCCAACACCCAGACCAATGCGCACGCCAGTGAGAATGTCCGGCAACGCGCTCGGCAAAATCACATGACGAATAAGCTGCAAACGCGTCGCACCCAACGACTGCGCCGCGCGCAATTTCGCCGGGTCAACCGTGCGCACACCAGTGGCGGTAGCAATGGCAATCGGCGCGAAAATCGCCAGATAAATCAGCAGCACTTTCGACAACTCGCCGATGCCGCACCAGATCACAATCAGCGGCAGATAAGCCAACGGCGGAATCGGGCGGTAGAACTCGATCAGCGGATCGAGCACACCACGGGCGATGCGGTTGGCGCCGATCGCAATGCCCACCGGCACAGCGGTCAGAATCGCAAAACCCAGACCCAGACCGATGCGGCTCAGGCTCGCACCAAGGTGCTGCCACAACGTCGAATCCATGTAACCGGTGGTCGCCAGCAACCAGCCTTTTTGCAGCACGGCGGACGGTGGCGGCAGGAACAATGGTTCGATCAGACCGGTGGCAGTCACCGCCCACCAGATCGCTAACAATGCAAACAAGGTCAGCAAGCTGATCCAGCGCGTGCTGAGGCTGCGGCGCACCGGAATCACCGCCGATGCGCTGACCGGTTTTACCGCCGCCGAGGAAACGTCGTAACTGCTCATGCGCGCTCCTGCCGTTGCCCGGCGCTGCGTTGCGAGAACACTTTGCTCAGCACGTGTTCGCGGGTTTCGATAAAGCGCGGATCGGATTTGATCGCGCGGGCGGACTCGCCAGCGGCGTAACGCTGACCGAAATCCAGGTGCAGACGCTCAACGATCTGCCCCGGATTCGGCGCGAGCAGAATCAGGTCAGTGGCGAGGAACACCGCTTCTTCAATGTCGTGGGTAATCAGGAAAACCGGCTTGGCGGTGCGCTGCCAGACTTGCAGCAACAGCTCCTGCATCTGTTCGCGGGTGAACGCATCGAGCGCGCCGAAAGGCTCGTCCATCAGCAACACACGCGGGTCAGCAGCGAGGGCGCGGGCGAGGCCGACGCGTTGTTTCTGGCCACCGGAGAGTTGCCAGATACGGCGGCTTTCGAAACCGGAAAGATCGACCAGCGCGAGCATTTCGCGGGCGATCTTTTCGCGCTTGTCCCTGGCGACACCGGCCAGTTCCAGACCGAATGCGACGTTGGCCAACACGTCCTGCCAAGGCAGCAACGCGTCGTCCTGGAACACCACGCCACGTTCGGCGCTCGGGCCTTTGACCGGCACGCCGTCGAGGGTGATGCGCCCGGCGCTCGGTTCAACGAAACCGGCAATCAGGTTCAACAGCGAAGTCTTGCCACTGCCGGACGGGCCGAGGGCGACGAGCAATTGCTGAGGCCCCAGGGTCAGAGAAATATCCGCCAGCACCGGTTCGGGGCTGCCCGGGTACTGTGCGCTGATGCGCTCCAGCTGTAGCAAGGCCATCGCGGTTAACTCCCGATCAGTTGGTGATGAATTTGGCGCTGACGTACGGCGCGTAGTCCGGCAGAACGGCTTCGACCTTGCCTTGTTCCTTGAGGAACGCAGCGGTGTCGGTGATGGCTTTGGTGGTCGGCGCGCCGAGGGTGAGGACTTGATCAGCCGCGAGCGGGTAGACGTTGCCTTGCAGCAGCAGCGGAATATCGCTGGCCTTGGCGCCGGAGAGTTTCACCAGTTTGTCGACGTTGGATTGGTCGGCGAGCCAGGCTTTCGGGTCTTTGCGGTAATCGGCGTAGGCGTCGAGGGTGACCTTGGCGAACGCGGTGACGATTTCCGGGTGCTTCTCGGCGAAGTCCTTGCGCACGATCCACGCATCGAAAGTCGGCGCGCCGAACTTGGCCAGTTCGCCGGAAGTGATCAGCACTTTGCCGTTTTCCTTGGCTACGCCCAGCGCCGGATCCCAAACGTAGGTGGCGTCGATGTCACCACGTTTCCACGCGGCGATGATTGCTGGCGGGGCGAGGTTGAGGATGGTGACTTTCGCTGGATCGATGTTCCAGTGCTTCAGCGCGGCGAGCAGGCTGTAGTGACCGGTGGATACGAACGGTACGGCGATTTTCTTGCCGACCAGATCTTGCGGGGTCTTGATGCCGGAACCGTCGCGGGCGACCAGTGCTTCGGCGGCGCCGATCTGGGTAGCGATGAGGAAGGTTTCGACCGGGACTTTGCGGGTGATCGCGGCGGTCAGCGGGCTCGAACCGAGGTAGCCGATCTGCACGTCGCCGGAGGCGATGGCGGCGATGATGTCGGCGCCGTTGTCGAACTTGCGCCAGGCGATATCGGCTTTGGTGGCTTTTTCGTAAGCGCCGTCAGCCTGAGCGACTTTCGCTGGGTCAACGGTGGTTTGGTAGGCGACGGTGAGGTCGGCGGCCTGAGCCAGAAAACTCGCGGCAGCCAGAGAGGCTGCGGCGAGCAGGCGAAGCGGGATATTCAGTTTCATTGAAGAGCTCCATATCAGGCGACCGAGCGTCGGCGTGAAAGGAGACTAAATGATCTAAGAATCAGTAAATAAATAACTTTTTCGAATGAGCTTATGAGCGGAAAAATCTAAGAGCGAGGGAGCAGATCGTCCCCACGCTCTGCGTGGGAATGCAGCCGGTGACGCTCCGCGTCACCTGGACGCGGAGCGTCCCTTGAGGCGTTACCACGCGGAGCGTGGGAACGATCAAAATTGTGGATATCTCGGATCGAGCGTTCGACGTTAGATTTCTTGCCCCCTCACCCCAGCCCTCTCCCCCAAGGGGGCGAGGGGGAAAGGGAGCCGATCTCTGTGCTTTTCAAGGCATGAGTTCGGCGCGGTAGTTCAGGTCGGCGTACTTCGCATCAACAACGCGGTCAGTCCCCTCTCCCTCGGGGAGAGGGCTAGGGTGGGTAAAGACCGGGTACATCCTTTACGTTTGAGACCGGGGACATGGTTTACAGGTATCAATCATGGTCAGGAGGTGCTG